>OMTP01000205.1 GCA_900313955.1 uncultured Lachnospiraceae bacterium
CCTGCTTTTGCGGCGAAAATTACTAAGTGAAGGAAGAAGGCCTTTGTGCGAAGCGACGAAGTGACCCACCCGTGAACAGTAACTAATTAAGAATCATTAAGGTTTGCCCGGTTCTCGTGGTGGTAAACTTATTCTTGAGATGCTACACTTAGGATAGATTGTAAGGCAGTGAATCATAAGAGCGGGAAGGAGAGAAGAGAGTTTATGAAGAAATCTTGGAAGGGCATCCTGGCAGCGACCCTGACAATTGTGGTGAGCGTCGGCATGGGCGCCTGCGGCAAGTCATCGGATGCGGGAAGCCAGACGGCCCAGGTCCAGTCCGTGGGAGATCTGTGCGGAATCGCGACAATGCTGGGCACGGACCGCTTCTCGGGCGTTGTGACGAGCGGCAAGGAGAAGACCATCACAAGAGACTCGTCGAGAAAGATCGGCCAGGTCTGCGTGAGCAAGGGAGATGACGTGGCAGAGGGGCAGATCCTCTTTATCTACGACGCTCAGTCGACAAAAGATGACCTGGAGAAAGCCCAGCTTGAGCTGCAGCAGATGCAGAATACCCTGACAGCCAGACAGGCGGAGAGAAATCAGCTGGCGGCTGACAAGAAGAAAGCCAAGGCGACAGAGCAGCTCGACTACAACATTCAGATTGCTGAGGCAGACACCGACATCCGCGAGCAGCAGTACAACATCGGCCTCAAGCAGAAAGATATCGACAAGCTGAATACCCTGCTCACCAACCTCGATGTCAAGGCGCCTTTCGCCGGCCGCGTCGAGAGCATAGGTTCCACGGGCGACGACAGCAAAGCAGGCGATGCCTCCGGAGATCTTGCGACGACCGACGCCATGTCGACAGCAGCTGACACAGGCTCCGACTCCTCGACAGGGACAGGCTTCATCAAGATCGTAGAAACCGACCAGGTGCGTGTCAAGGGCACCGTCAACGAGATGCAGATGGGCATGGTGGCCAAGGACATGTCCATGATCATCCGCTCGAGGACCGACAACACAAAGACATGGACCGGCACCGTGGAGTCCATTGAGACAAACAGCCCGGAGGCAGACAACAATACCGACATGATGTACGATGGCGGGACGGACACGTCCAACCAGTCCTCCAAGTACGCCTTCTACGTCTCCCTTCCCAACCATGACGGCCTTCTCATCGGCCAGCACGTCTACATCGAGCCGGACATGGGTCAGGGCGACGCCTCCTCACAGGAGATCCGCCTGTCTGCCTCCTTTATTCAAGATGCGGACAAAGACCCCTGGGTCTGGGCCGAAGACGCCAAAGGCCTCCTCGAGAAACGAAGCGTGAAGCTCGGCGACTATGACAGCGCCGCGGACACCTGCGTCGTGACCGAAGGCCTCACAGCGGACGACTTCATCGCCTATCCGGACGACTCCTACACCGTCGGCATGCCCTGCGTGGAAGGCACGGACGAGGCGGCCGACTCCACCATGTCCTTCGATGGCTATGGCGGCGACGTCATGAGCGGAGCCGTCATGGGCGAGGGCATGGACGCCATGTCCGACGGCAGCTACGCCTATGGCGAAGACGCATCGGCAAGCGGCATGGAAACCGCGGAAGGAGCAGCAGATGACGGCACAGTCATAGGCGGTGCCAATGGGGCAGTGGGCTAAAAGCCCCGGAGGTACATGTATGGTTGTGAAAATGGAAAATATCTGCAAGGACTATCCCATGGGCAAGGACACCCTGCATGTTCTCAAAAACGTGGATCTTGAAGTCCATGAAAATGAGTACATCGCCATTATGGGTCCCTCCGGATCGGGAAAATCCACCCTGATGAATCTCATCGGCTGTCTCGACGTTCCCACCTCGGGCACCTACTTTCTCGGCGACCGCGACATTGCAAAATGTTCCGACAACGAGCTGGCGGACATCCGGAACCGTCAGATCGGTTTTGTCTTTCAGAACTTCAACCTTCTCCCGAAAATGACGGCAGTCGACAATGTTGCCCTGCCTCTTATGTTCCGGGGCGTCAAGAAGACGGAGAGAAGAGAGAAAGCGAAAAAAGCCCTCGACATCGTGGGCCTGTCCGAGAGGGCGACATTTACCCCGGACCAGCTGTCCGGAGGCCAGAGACAGCGCGTGGCCATCGCCCGCGCCATCGTGGGAGAACCGACCCTTCTTCTCGCCGACGAGCCGACCGGAGCCCTCGACTCCAGGTCGGGCGAGCAGGTCATGGACATATTCAAAAAGCTCCATGAAGAAGGAGCAACGATCCTCATGATCACGCATGACGAAAAAATAGCCCATCACGCGGAGAAGATGTACACCATATTCGACGGTGTGCTGGCGGAGGAAACGTAAGATGGAGGAGAAGACAAAGAAAACCCTGAAGAGGACGGGCATCATAGCGGCTGTCGTGGTCGGCGTCGGAGCCGGCATCTACGGAGGCCTTGTCGCCTACCGCCAGTCCTCGAGAAAACCGGTCCGGGTCTACCCGGTCCAGTCGATTGCGACAACGGCAGACAGCTTTGGCCTTGACGCGGATTCCTGGTACGGAAGCGTGGCGTCCAGCAATGTGCAGAGTGTCTACGTGTCCGGGACAGAAGAAATCAGACAGGTCTTCGTGACGGAAGGTCAGCAGGTAAAAACCGGCGATCCCCTTCTTGCCTATGACACAACGCTCTCAGCGATTAAGGTGGACAAGGCCGACAACGACCTGCAGAAGCAGAAATCAGATCTCAAAAAAGCCCAGGACGAGCTGACAAAACTGCAGAAGACAAAGCCCGTTGAGAAAAAGGCGGCAACAGCGGCCGCTCAGAGCGCCGACGCGGCGGAAGAAGATGTCGGGGCGGGAGATGACAATTACGACGAAACGTATGACAACACGTATGCTAATTTAGATGATCATACGTATGACAGCACGGACACAGCATCCTCCGGTACGGATACCTCCCTGTCTACATCTGAGGCAACAGACAGCGGCACGACGGATTCGGATGGCACAACAACCGACCGTGGCGAGGAGAAGCCGCTCAACATTCTGGCGGGCGCGGGGACAAAGAAGAACCCCTATGTCATCTTTGTCCGAAGTGATGAGGAGGTCACTGAGGATCAGATGAGATCCCTCTTTGATCCGGCCAGGGTGGAGATCGCCAAAGAGGAGACCATGGAGCTTCTTAAGAAGCTGGTGGGTTCCAGAGGAATGACAGGCATCGTGGGTCAGGGGACATTTTCCACGGCCACATCGGCAGGGAATGCAGGGGACAGCGAAAAAGAAGAAGGCAGGGTCTATGCCATTTTCAGAACCTATGAAAATGACGACCCGACAGGAACGATCGCCGGCGACAACGGCATGCTGCTCATCCTTCGCGAGAACAGGCTGTCCTGCCAGTGGTTGAAGCTGACCGCAAAGGACGAACCGGAAAATGATCCTGACAGCGTGCCGGATGTACCGGTTGATCCCGACGATGTCCCTGTGATCCCGGACGACGGGCCCATCCCTGATGACGACAATGGCGGAGGCGGCACAAGTGACGAGCCGACGTATACCAAAGCGGAACTTCAGGCAGCCATCGCCAAGAAGAAAGAGGAGGTCCGGGACCTCACGATCAAGGTGAAGCTGGCCGAGATCTCTGTGCGCGAAATGAAGGAAGAGGTCTCCGACGGCGTCGTGAGAAGCAAAATCGACGGCGTTGTCAAGAATGTCATGGACCCCAATGATGCTTACAAGAACAATAAACCTGTCTTCACGGTCACATCCGGCAGCGGCGGCTATAAGATTCAGGTCGAGGTCGGTGAGCTCTCCCTCGGCAAAATCAGGACGGGCGACCCCGTCATGGTGCAGGATTTCCAGACGGGCAACATGGCGGACGGGACGATCGAGAAGATCTCCGACATGCCGAGCACAAATACCATGGGCTGGTCCAACGGCAACCCCAACGTCTCCTATTACACCTGCACAGTGGAAGTCGGCGGCGACGCGGGCTTTAGCGACACAAGCTATCTCCAGGTGACTCCGACGTCGGTCTCCATGGATGCAAGTGGAAGCTTCTACCTGGAGAAGATGCTGATCAGAAAAGACGCGGGCGGCTCCTATGTCTATGTGCGCGGGAAAGACGGCAGGCTCAGCCGCCGCAGCATCCGCACGGGCCGGATCATGTACGACTATTGCGAGATTAAGGGCGGACTTGGCATGAATGATTACATCGCCTTCCCCTACGGAAATGATGTTGTCGAGGGAGCGAAGACAAAGAAGACAGAAGATGTCAACGCTCTTTACGGAGGAGAGGAGGCAGTCGGATAATGGTTGAAAATGTATCGCTTTCGTTTCAGGGAATCTTCAGCCACAAGCTGAGGTCCTTCCTCACCATGCTGGGCATCATCATCGGCATCGCTTCGATCATCACCATCGTGTCGACCATTCGCGGGACAAATGAGCAGATCAAGGAAAATCTTGTCGGTTCGGGCAACAATGTCGTCAACGTCAAGCTTGTCCAGGGCGGCAATGAGTATGATATGTCCTATAATTCGATCCCGGCCAATGTTGCCGTGATCACGGAGCGGACCCGCAGAAACCTTCTCCACCAGGAAGGCGTGAAGGACGTGGCCGTCTACAGAAGCCGCAGCTACGCGGACAGCATCTACTATCAGAACACGGGCTACAACGGGGCGGTCTACGGCATTGACAGCCACTTCTTTCCTGTGAACGGCTACCAGGTCGTGAAGGGAAGAGGCTTTACGGATGCCGACAGTGCAAATCACAGGCAGGTGGTCATTCTCGACGAAGATGCCGCGGATTCCCTCTTTCAGGGGACAAGCCCCCTGGGGCAGGTGGTCGAGATGAAGGGCTATCCTTTCACGGTGGTCGGCATTGTGAGAAAGAATGTGACGTCGAGCCCCAGGATCAACAGCATCAACGATTATTACACCTATCATCAGACTTCGAGCGGCAGCATGTTCATCCCGACCGATTCCTGGGCCATTCCCTATCAGTTCGATGAACCGCAGAACGTGGCCGTGCGGGCGGTCTCGACGGACGACATGACCCGGGCCGGCAAAAATGTGGCGGATGCCCTCACAGCCAGCCAGATCACGGACACGGGCAGCGGGGACGACACGAACAAGTTTGAGTACCAGGCGGACGATCTTTTGAAGCAGGCCAGTCAGCTGCAGTCCCTGTCCAACACGACAAACCGACAGCTCATCTGGATCGCCGGCATTTCCCTCCTGGTCGGTGGTATCGGCGTCATGAACATCATGCTGGTCTCCGTGACGGAGCGCACCCGCGAGATCGGCCTCAAGAAGGCTCTCGGCGCCCGTCGCAGCCGCATCGCGGCCCAGTTCCTGACCGAGGCCGCCGTCCTCACCTCCATGGGAGGTATTCTGGGCGTTGTTTCCGGACTCATTTTGTCGCGGCTCATGTCCAACGTGCTCGGCACGCCGTCGGCGGTCAGCGTGCCCTCCTGCATCATAGCCGTCGCATTTTCCATGGCCATTGGAATCATCTTCGGCCTCATCCCCGCCATGAAAGCCTCCAGGCTCAACCCCATCGATGCACTCAGGTACGAGTGAGAAGTCAGACGTCCTTACCTGCTCGAAGAAGGTAAGGACGTTTAACTTTGTGACAACTGATGGAGAAATGTAGTGGACTTATCCCTCTTTCCGCGTTATGATGAAACGGATTTTGAATTTCATCTAAGCTGACTCGGAAAGAGGGATTATGTTTACTTACCAGAATGTGACGGAGCAGAATGCCTGCATCCTGAGAGAATACTACAAGAACTGCAACTATCAACTCTGTGAATATACGGTCGGCACCAAGCTCATGTGGGAGGAAGAACTCCACCCCGAGTGGACCGAGTCCGACGGCTGCCTCATTGTGAGAAATGAGTTTCAGGGCAACAAGATCTACGACTTCCCGGTTCCGGGACCCGACGGGGATGTCGACGCGGCCCTTCTGTCGATTGAAAAAGATGCCTTTGAGACCGGCATCCCCTTATGCATTTCCATCGTGCCGGAATGCGAGTCGGTGCGCCTTTTGAAGAGGTATCCGTATGTGCACGTCTACAACATCCGGACCTGGGACGACTACATTTACCGGGCAGAGGATCTGGCGACATTTGCCGGGAGAAAGTATTCCGGCCAGAGAAACCACATCCACAAGTTCGAGAAGGTCTGCCCAAATGCCGTTTTCAAGGAGCTGGATGTCGAGGATCTGCCGGCCATCGATAGATTCTGGGAGGACTACGAGAAAGAATTTGGAAAAGAGGATATCGTGAAAGCTGCGGATGAGCTCCGCTTTTCCAAGCGCATGCTGACCATGGTCGGGCGCAAGTGGTTCCGCGCGGGCGCTATGTTTGACGGCGACCGCATCATCGCCCTGGCCCTCGCCGAGAAGTGCGGCAATACCATGACGATTCACATCGAGAAGGCCATCTATTCCTACGAGGGCATCTACCCGACCTTCGTCCGCGCCTTCGCCGGGCATTTCGGGGGCGACTGCGAGTTCATCAACCGCGAGGACGACGCGGCGGATCGGGGCCTTCGCACGTCCAAGCTCCAGTATCATCCGCTCACCCTCGCCCAGAAGTACGTCTTCAAGCCCATCAACGACCTGCAGGAGCATGTCCATGAGTTCCCGGTCATCACGACGGCAAGGCTTGTGCTCGACCGCATGAAAGAGGAGGACATTCCGGCCTACAACGAGCTCGTTCTCGACAGGGAGCGCAACAGGTGGTGGGGCTACGACGACCTGGGTTCTCTCACGGAGCCCTACACTAAGCACAGCTTCTTTGATGTGCAGGAGGCCGACTGGACCGCCAGAAACGCCATAAACTTCGCCATCCGCCTCGATGGAAAGTTCATCGGCGAGGCTGTCCTCTACAACTTCGACTTCCGCGGAGGAGCCGAGCTCGGCTGCCGCATCGCGAAAGAATATGCGGGAAATGGCTACGGCACGGAGGCCTTCCAGGCGGTCGCCAACTGGGCCCTCTACACCGTCCACATGCGCAATATCGTCGCCAAGTGCTATCACGAAAATGAGGCCTCCTTCCGCATGCTGTCTTCCTGCATGAACAAGGCCGGCAGGGACGAGACATACGATTACTTCCGCAAGGAAGTGTGAACATCCAGTGCCTGTCACCGGACATGGAAGACAATGCACATGATTCAAAACAGGTAACTATGCAGGAGTCTTTCCTGAATAGTTACGACAATGCAGAATATTCGAAAGGGTCTGGCGACAGGCACCTGCAGGAAAGGAAACAGACAAACATGAATTTCGAGTACGTAGAAGAGCTTCCGAGTCCGGAGGAGATAAAAAAGGAGATCCCCATGGCCCCGGAGCTGGAGGAGATCAAGAAGAAGAGAGATAAGGAGATTGCAGATATTCTGAAGGGGAAAGAGGACAAGTTTCTCCTCATTATCGGACCCTGTTCGGCAGACAATGAGGCGGCTGTGCTCGACTATACCTGCCGGCTGAAGAAGGTGGCCGACAAGGTGGAGGACAAGATCCTGGTCATTCCCAGGGTCTACACCAATAAGCCGAGAACGACGGGCAAGGGCTACAAGGGCATGCTCCATCAGCCGGACCCGGAGAAGAAGCCCAACCTCCTCGAGGGCCTCAAGGCCATCCGCAGCATGCACATCCATGTGGTCGAGGAGACCGGTCTCACGCCAGCCGACGAGATGCTCTATCCGGAGAACCACAACTTCCTCGATGATGTCCTGTCCTATGTGGCCGTCGGCGCCCGCTCGACAGAAGACCAGCTCCACCGCATGACCGCGAGCGGCATAGACATCCCGGTCGGCATGAAGAACCCGACTTCAGGAGATTTCTCCGTCATGCTCAACTCCATCGTGGCGGCTCAGGCTCCGCAGATGTTCATCTACAGGGGCTGGGAGGTCAGGACCTACGGCAACCCGCTGGCCCATGCGGTCCTTCGCGGCGCCGTCGACAAGCACGGCCAGACCCATCCCAACTACCACTACGAGGATCTCATCCGCCTCTTCAACATGTACAGCGAGAAGAAGCTCGAAAACCCGGCCGTCATCGTGGATACCAACCACAGCAACTCGGGCAAGCAGTTCAAAGAGCAGATCCGCATCTCCAAAGAAGTCCTCCACAGCAAGCGCCACTCGGCCGACGTCAATCATCTGGTCAAGGGCCTCATGATCGAGAGCTACATCGAGGAAGGCTGCCAGAAAGTGGGAGAGGGCGTCTACGGCAAATCCATCACCGACCCCTGCCTGGGCTGGCAGGACACCGAGCGCCTCATCTACGAGATCGCCGAGCTCCTGTGAAGGCGGCGGCTGCGTCCCCTGGACTTAAAAAAGGGTACTGTTCACGGGTCGGCCAGAAATGAGCGCCTGGAAAGCGCTTCCTCCGCGGACATCCCCTGGAGGTTCACTCCGGAAGCACTTTCCAGGTGCTCATCGGGGTGACCCGTGAACGGTAAGCAAAAAAGAACTGACACCCAATGGATGTCAGTTCTTCCAAGAAGAATCGGGGCAACAAGATTTGAACTTGCGACCTCACGGCCCCCAGCCGTGCGCGCTACCAAACTACGCCATACCCCGATGCAACGATATTTATTTTGCCATGTTTCATAAAAAATGTCAATAAGGAAATGTAAAAATGCGTTCCATGAATTTTAATGAGATCTTAAAAGAGAGCGGGATGAAGTTCTCGGATACCATCGATCACACAGAGCGCAAGGCGCTCACAACTTTCTGGGAGGGCCTCAGAAAGCAGAGAAAGGATAACATCAGCGCGGCGGAGATCGACGAGGTCCTGAAGAGTTATCAGGAAATGGGCGTCCTCAAAAAGGATAAGAATGCATCGAAGAAAATGAAGGGCGGGGACCGCTCGAAATTGCCGGAGCTGCAGACGGACGCCCCGGGGCAGATTCTCCTCGCCATGGCCTGCCCGGAGGCGGACATCACGGGCATGATCGGCGGCTTTGTCGAAGACGAGGGAGCCTTCGCCTTTGAGTATAAGAAAAATGACAGACTCATTCATCTCGACGTCAGAAAGCTCGACGTCCGCTACAGGAGGGCGGTCACCTGGCTTGCGGACAACCATGCGGCCGTCGACCTCACCGGCTTTGTCGGCGCCGGCCTCTTTCAGGTGACCGACATCAAAGCAGCGGAGAAGGCGCCGGAAGAGGATTCACTTAAAAAAGTCTCCCCGGACCTCGTCCGCACCATGGTCAATCACCTGCGGACAGCCCAGATGCAGCCAAGACATGAGAAAAGAGAAGACGACTATCCACTGACGCGCGCCGAAGATCTCAAATCCTATCTCTACATGGTCGAGGACACCCTGCCCGACAATATCCGGGCCTGGGCCTACAGGACCCTCTACCTGCAGCAGGACGAGACCGTGGGGGACGACGAGAGGAGACACGCCCTGAGAGCCCTGAGCCTCATGCTGAGCGTCCAGTGGAAGTCCACCTATTTTGAGCCCATTGACCCGGTTGCGGCGAAGAAGATCCTGGACGACGAGCTCTATGGCCTTGAGAGCGTCAAGCAGAGAATCATCGAGACCATCATCCAGATCAACCGCACGCACACCCTGCCTTTTTACGGCCTTCTTCTGGTCGGGCCAGCGGGAACAGGCAAGTCACAGATCGCCTACGCCGTGGCCAGGATCCTGCGCCTGCCATTTGCCGTCCTCGACATGAGCACCATCCGGGATCCCGGGGCTCTCACAGGCAGCCCCCGCATTTACACGAATGCGCGGCCCGGCCGCATCATGGAGTCCTTCGTCCAGGCCGGCAGCTCCAACGTAGTCTTTGTCATCAACGAGCTGGACAAGGCGGAGAGCGATACCTCCCACGGCAACTCCGCCGACTCCCTCCTGACCCTCTTTGACCACCTGGGCTTCACGGACAACTACATGGAGTGCGCCATTCCCACGGGCGGCGTCTACCCCATCGCGACAGCCAACGACAGGAAGAAGATCAGCGGGCCTCTTCTTTCCCGTTTCGCCGTCATCGACCTGCCCGACTACACGCCCGGGGAAAAGAAAATCATTTTCCTCCAGTATTCCATGCCCAAGATCCTGACGCGCCTCGGCATGAAGAAAGAAGAGTGCGCCCTCACCGATGCGGCGGTCGACAAAATCATCGAACATTTTCAGGATGTGCCCGGATGCCGCGACCTCGAACAGGCCGCAGAGCACCTGGCGGCCCACGCATTGTACGAAATTGAGAACAAAGGCGTAAAAACCGTCACCTTTGATGAAAAAGATGTATGTCACCTGCTTGCACTTTAATACTTTAAAGTTTGACAAGACTACATTACTTTACTATAATAAAGAGCAAATTCGAAAAAACCTCATTTTCTCTTTTTTTAAGATTCACATAAGAAAATGTTGGATGAATAAAAGGAGGGCATGCCAATTGAGAACTGATTATTTTGACGACAGTATTCTGGCCAGATTTTTTGGAAAGTCTTCGAATTACACGGACATTCCCAATGAACTTTACAGACAGTACAACGTAAAGAAGGGCCTTCGAAACGAGGACGGCACGGGCGTCCGCATCGGCCTCACCCGCGTCTCAGATGTTATCGGTTACCAAAAGGAAGAGGATGGAACCGTCACCAATGTCGAGGGCGACCTGCTTTTCCGCGGCTACAGCATCAAGGATCTCCTGAAGAACCGCAAGGGCAACTTTGGATTTGAGGAGACGGCTTTCCTGCTTCTCTTTGGATTTTTGCCCACCAGGCAGCAGTTCGAGGATTTCAAGGCGTCCCTGTCCCTCCGCTATGCACTCCCGGATGACTTCCTGGTCGACGAAATTCTGCGGGCGCCATCAAGAAATCTCATGAACAGGTTGCAGACACTGACCCTGGCATTGTACAATTATGATGATGATCCGGATAATCAGGATATCTATGAGACGCTCAGGAAGGGCATCAACCTCATCGCCAAGTTCCCGTCGCTTGCCTGCTACGCCTACCAGGCCAAGGTCCACGATGCTTACCGCGAGTCGCTCATCATCCATTATCCCAAGAAGGAATACTCCATCGCTGAGAATATTCTCTACATGCTCCGCCCGGACGGCATCTTTACGCCCCAGGAGGCCAACCTTCTCGACGCTCTGCTTCTCATCCATGCGGACCACGGCGGCGGCAATAACTCCGCTTTCACGGATATTGTCATCGGTTCCACGGGCACGGATCTCTACTCGGCCATCTGCGGTTCCCTGGGAGCTCTGAAGGGTCCCAAGCACGGTGGCGCCAACATCTCCGTCGCCAACATGATGCACGACGTCGTCTCCGTGACGGGCTACACGACCGACAAGGAACAGGTCCGCAACGTGGTCAACGCCCTCTTTGACGGGGATTTCTATGATCACACGGGCCTTGTCTACGGCTTTGGCCATGCGGTCTACACCCTCTCCGATCCGAGAGCCGAGCTGCTCCGCGCTCTCACGGAGAGGCTCGCAGAGGAGAAGGGAAGACAGGAGCAGTTTGAGTTCTACCGCCTCTTTGAGGATACAGTGCACGAGATTGGCATGGAGAGGAAGGGCAAGATGTTTCCGACCAATGTCGACTTCTACTCCGGCTTTGCCTACAACATGCTCGGCATTCCGGAGGAAATGTACACGCCCCTCTTTGCGATTGCGCGTGTCGCCGGCTGGGTTGCCCACAATGTGGAAAATAAGCAGTACGACGGCAAGATCATGCGCCCGGCGACCAAGTATGTCGGCGACCGCATGGATTATGTCCCCATGGCGGACAGAAAATGAGAAGAGCTGCGCGACTGTCGGAGTTGAGTCCACGGCTGGCGGGAATTTGCGGGAAGCACTTCCCTGGCCGCCCGTGAAATGCAGTCTTCGTCCCGACAGGCCCTTACGGATGAGAAAAGAGCGGGGATGCGCGTGAACTTTCCTGGGATGCGGTTCGTCAGTCAATTTCTTCGAACGTCATAATTTTGCATCATAAAGAAAGGACACAACAGCATATGGACAGACAGGTGATTACCATCTCCAGGCAGTACGCGGCTTATGGAAGGACGATCGCAAGAGGCCTCTCCGAGAAACTGGGAATCCCCTTCTACGATAGGGATTTCGTCAACAAGACCGTCGAGGAGAGCGGCTACTCCAGGGAAGACGTGGAGGCAGAGGGCGAATCCATGAGCCAGGGCTCCAAAGTCTTAAATGATATCCTCAACAGCGCCGCACCGTATCGAAGCTCCTACGACGCCATTTTCGAGGCAGAGCGGCAGGTCGTCCTGAAGCTCTCCAAAGAGCCCTGCATCATCGTCGGACGCTGCTCCAACCATATCTTAAAAGAAGCGGGCATCCCTTCCTATGACATTTACCTCTACGGAGATATGGATTTCCGCGTCGAGCGCGCGAGGGAGCTCGGAGAGTACGGCGAGGAGAGCGACATCAGAAAATACGTGGAGAAGCGCGACACAAGGAGAAAGGTCTACTACAAGAATTATACAGGAAATGACATGGGCGAGGCCGGCCTCTACAGCGTCTGCATGGACGTGAGCACCTTTGGCCCGGACAAAACCATGCACATTCTCTACGGGATGTTGAAAGATTCATTTGTAAAATAAAAGAAAATGATTACAATAGAAAGACAGGGGATCCGTCCCCTGTCTTTCATAAGCATACAAGGAATTGAGGAAATGAAAATGGAAAGAATCAACGCATGGGACACCTATGACCTGGACATGCAGAAAAAGTGCAATGATTTCTGCGAGGAATACAAGTCTTTTTTAAATGAGTGCAAGACGGAGAGAGAGGTCGTCGACTACGCCGTCGCAGAGGCCGAAAAAGCAGGCTACATGGAGCTGAATGAGGCGGTTGCCACGGGCAGGCAGCTGAAAGCGGGCGACAAGGTCTACTGCGCCTGGATGAATAAATCCATCGTCCTCTTCCAGATCGGAAAGCAGCCGATGGAGGAGGGACTTAACATTCTTGGCGCCCACATCGACTCGCCGAGGCTGGACGTCAAGCAGAATCCCCTCTATGAAAAAGACGGGGTTGCCTATCTGGACACCCACTACTACGGAGGCATCAAGAAGTATCAGTATGTCGCCCGTCCCCTGGCTCTGCACGGCGTCGCCGTCAGGAAGAACGGTGAGACCGTCGAGTTTAAAATCGGTGAGGACGAGGACGACCCGGTCTTCTTCGTCTCCGACCTTCTCATCCATCTGTCCGCAGAGCAGATGAAAAAGACAGCCGCCAAGGCCATCGAGGGGGAGGACCTGGACCTCGTCATCGGCAATAAGCCCCTCATCATCACGGCCGACACCGAGAAGGGCAGCGAGGGCAAGAAGGCTCCCAAAAAGGATGCGGTCAAAGACGCCGTCCTTGCTATTCTGAAGCGCGACTACGACATCGACGAGGCGGACTTTGAGTCCGCAGAGCTCGAGGTCGTTCCCGCCGGCAAGGCAAGGGACGCCGGCTTTGACAGAAGCCTCATCCTGTCCTACGGCCAGGACGACCGCGTCTGCGCGTATCCGTCCCTCATGGCCATGCTGACCGTCGATCATCCCGACCGCACGGCCGTCTGCCTGCTCGTGGACAAAGAAGAGATCGGTTCCGTCGGCGCGACCGGCATGCGCTCCCATTTCTTTGAAAATGCCCTGGCCGAGGTCATGAACCTTGCGGGCCAGTACAGCGAGCTCGCCCTGCGCCGCACCCTCGCCAACAGCTGCATGCTGTCCTCCGACGTGAGCGCCGCCCTCGATCCTATCTATGAAAATGCATTTGAGTCGAAAAATGCGGCTTTCCTCGGCTGCGGCATGGTCTTCAACAAGTTCACAGGCTCCCGCGGCAAGTCCGGGTCCAACGACGCCAATGCGGAGTACATCGCCCATCTGCGCAGGATCTTTGACGACGCCGACATTCAGACCCAGACCGCAGAACTGGGCAAAGTCGACGCCGGAGGCGGCGGGACCATCGCCTACATCCTCGCCCTCTACGGCATGAACGTCATCGACAGCGGCGTCGCCGTCCTCAACATGCACGCCCCCTACGAGGCGACATCCAAGGCGGATATTTACGAGGCCCTTCGCGCCTACGAAGAGTTCCTTCGCCGCGCCAGCCTCCGCAACTTCTAAACGGGCGGGACCTGGCGGAGCCAATGGGGACAGTTCTCATGGGGCGGCGGTTTTCCCTTTCATGAGAGCCGTCCCCATTGGCCCCTCTTGTGAGGACAAAAGAACGTCCCGCGACCCCCGCAACCATTGTTGTCATCCTATGGAAGGAACATTATGCCAGAATACGATTATCATGACGCGCTCCTTGGAATAGAGATGCTCTTTCAGAGCCACATCCTCTCCTTTGGCTACAAGGAGTATTCCCTGGAGACATTCGCGGATAAAAAATATTTCTCTGCCTGGAAGGGGAGAGAAGGGGCCGAAGATACGGACCAGATGCGCCAGGGCCTTCACATCGACGGCATTCTGGAGGCATCGGATCCTTCTGAAAATGAGGTTCTCACATATCTTCAGTACACCTTCAATATCGCGGAGCTGGTCCGCCGCAATTTTCATGCGGACAATGAGCCCGGCTACTCGTTTGAGGTCCGCAACTACACGGAGCTTCTCGCCCGCATCCGGGAGCTATTGGGCATGCTCAGCTATGAGGCCAAGTACGTCGAGGACAGAGAGTACATCTTCCTCGTGCCGCGCGACCCGGCTCTCGACGCCATGCTGCCGGCTTCCAAAGATCCGGTGACGGACGCCATCATTGAGTACAGCAGCCTCAAAGCGGAGGACTCGCTCGACCGCAAGAAGGCCATCTTACAGGATCTCTACGGCACAGTTGCCGGCTTTGAGGACAACAACAAGCTCGGCAGCCTGCGCCTTATGCACAGAATTGACTTCCTCCTTGAGACCATGGGGGTCACAGACGGAGAGGACGGGACAAGCGAAGAGGCAAAGAATAAGGCCCGCGCTCTCGCCGACAGCCAGAAAGAAGACTGGTACGACGAGGCCTATCAGCTCCTCCTCCTGCGCATCCTCGAGCACAGCAGCCTGGCCCGCATGGACAAAGTCGACGCCTGGGCCGAGGAACTGGGCCTTGCCAACCTTGAGATCACCGAAGAGGAGATGGCAGCCCTCCTGTCGGGACCCGGCGTCCCCGGCACAGTCCCCGCCGATACCGAAGCTTTGAGGACAGTGGAGGATCTCCCGGCAGAAGAGGATAGAGCAGAAATCGTTCCGGCAAAAAACCATGCCGTCCGCAACGTCATCATCGCCGTCATCCTGGCCGACCTCCTCTTCATCACTTTCCTTCTCGTCTATTTCATGAGGTGAATCCATGCAGACATTTTTATTGGCGAAAAAGAAAGGAAAGATTCATAGCAATGATTATGCGGCCGTCTTCCTTGTCAATTTCCTGGCGGGAATGCTGGCATTTTGCTGGACCATGATCGACCAGAAGGGGCTCTTCTCGGTGGCGGGGGACTTCAACGTGCAGCAGATACCTTTCGCCATGGCGGCAAATGACGCCATCAAGAGCGGGAACGTGATCTGGGACTGGTCGCTCGATCTGGGGTCGAATTTCATCGGGGGCATGACATTTTACGTGCTCGGCAACCCCTCCTTCTGGCTGTCCCTCCTCTTCCCGTCGTCCTGGTTTATGTATCTGGTCGGCTGGTTTTACATCTTAAAATACGCCTTTGCGGGCCTTACTTCCTATGCCTGGATGAAGCGGTATGTGAAGAATCCTGAAAATGCAGCCATCGCCTCCATGATGTACGCCTTCTCGGGATTTATGGCGGAGGACCTGCTCTTTTATCATTTTCACGACGTGGTCGCCCTCTTCCCGCTCCTCCTCATCACCTTTGACGATCTTGTGGAAAATGGCAGAAAGGGAAGGTTCATTTTCGCCGTCCTCATCAACTGCATTGTCAATTACTTCTTCTTCGTGGGAGAAGTCATTTTCCTCGTGGCTTACTTCGTCTGCCGCTATGTCTGCGAGCATGGAAGAGAAGAGTGGAAGAAGGCCGGGAGAATTCTCTTTGAGGCATTTCTCGGCGTTCTGTCGGGGGCTGCCCTGCTTCTGCCCGCGGCCATTTTCACGATGCAGAATCCCCGTGTCAAGTTCGACTACTGGGGCAACAACGCCCTGGTCTTCGGGCTCGAGAGGTATCTCTATATTTTAAAAGCCATGATTTTCCCGGGCGAGGTCATGTCGGACCAGAGCGCGGTCATTAACCGCAACTTCTCGTCCTGCGCGGCCTATCTGCCCATGGCCGGCATGGTCCTTGTCATCGCTTATCTTCTTCTCAAGAAGGGAGAGAAGACCTGGATGAAGCGCATGCTGCTCTTCAGTCTGCTCTGCGCCGTCATTCCGATTCTCAACGCGGCCTACTCGCTTTTTGCCGGCCTCTACCACCGCTGGTACTACATGCCGGTTCTCTTTTTCTGCCTGTGCGGGGCATGGGTGCTGGATGCCTGGGAGAGGGACGCCAATCTCTATGAGACGCCGACGCCCGCCGAGGACGCCATCAGCCGGGCGACCCTCATCTGGCTCCTCATCACGGCGGCCTTCGTCGTTTTTCTGCTCTTTGTGCCCTGGAGCTCTACGGAGAAGAGCAAGATCTACCGGACAGACGTCTTTGCGGCCTGGACATGCGTGAGCGTGGGGGGAACCGTCCTCACCTGGCTGTTTCTGACCCAGGCGCCGAGGAAGAGAAAGGAGCTCTTCTTTGCCGGGGTCTTCCTCTTTGCGGTCGGCACCAACATCGCAGCCCTGGCCCTCTACCACGTAGCCAACGGAGAGGACGCCGTCCATCTCCACGACCGCCTCGAGTGCGCGAAGGAATTTGACTACACAGAGCCTCAATATCGCTTCGCCAACCACGACAACCCCGAGACCCTGGGCGTCCACATCCCTGGCAGCGGCAATTTCTGCTCCACCGTGTCGGGGTCCATTTTCCGCTTCTACGAGGGGCTGGGCCTCAGCCGCGACGTCAAGAGCCCCGAGGCGCCCACCGGCATGATGGAACTGATTTCGGGAAAATACACCTACACCAAGTCACCCAGAAAGAATGAGACTCCGATTCAGGTCGTCAAAGGAACTTATTACACGTACTACATCTACCAGGATGAGTCCGTGCCGCCCATCGGCTTCACCTACGACACCTACATGACCTACTCCGAGTTTGTGAACACTCTGACCCAGGACCGTGCCATCTACATGCTGAAGACCCTGGTCGTCCCGGACGACAAAGCGGATGAGGTCTCGCAGGTTCTGCGCCACTATGACGCGGACACCGACGGCGAGGCGACGGAAGAGTACCTGAAATCCATCAGCTCCTCCCACCTGGCTGAGTCCGCGACCGACGTCGAGGAGACGACCAGCACCTACGCCTGCACCATCACCGCCGACGCCGCCAAGTACGCCTTCTTCTCCATCCCCAACGACGACGGCTGGAGTGCGACCGTGAACGGACAGGAGGCCGAGATCATCGACGTCAACGGCATGATGGCCGTGAAGATTCCCGCCGGCTCCAGTCGCATCGTCTTTACGTATACGGTCCCGGGCCTCAGACTTGGCCTCATCCTCTCGGCTCTTGCTCTGGCTTTCAGCGTCCTTGATCTGATGGTGCAAAAAAAGCGGGAAAAGCGGCGGGTGTGAACAATAACTTTTAGCCAGTTCCTGTTCACGGGTGGGTCACTTCGCCGCTTCGCACAAAGGCCTTCTTCCTTCACT
>OMTP01000204.1 GCA_900313955.1 uncultured Lachnospiraceae bacterium
AGGTTCATGCCGTGGTCCGACGAATACAGGAACTATGAGGAGGAACAGCTCAGACAGCATGGTGATATGATTACAGAAAACAGTATTCTGGAAAACGTAATAGAGTACATTCATCCGACACTTGACTAACAGCCGCAGCAGAAGTGGGATCGGGGTCTAACCCCGCCCCTTCTGCATGAAGTCGTGGTCAGTGACCAGTAAACCATTATAAAAGGCAGGAAACTGTGGAGCTTCATACCACAGTTTCCTGTCTTTTGCAACTGTAAAGTGCTATGCGAACTTTCTACCAATTACGTTTCCTTTCCGTTAGAAACATCATAATCAAATAATCTCGCAAGGTTATAACGATACTTGGCTGGGTTCTTTTCATACCTGTCTCTTATAAAGCGATATGGATTATCCGTAAACTTTACATAATATGTGTTTCCGACCACGATATTCAAATATGCATCATGAGCATGATGAAGATCATTGAGAGACCTGCACTTAAAAATACTGAACCTCTGCCTGAAATCCGAAACAGTTTTCGCCTTTGAATAAATAATTTTCGTTCCGGGAAGAACAATTTTCAAAATATCTGCGACTGCTTTCGTCCCCTGACTTGTCTCAACTAACTGCCGGGCGATAAAACCAGCCAGCTGATCTTCAGTCAAAGGATCATGTCCTGTTAAGCGGCGATATTTTTCATCATTAATAAACTTCCTTTCGTGCAGGGAGTACCAAGTACCGGCCATCTTTCTGCGAATCGACTCATCCAGAGGATATGTATCCTGTTTATGATTATTGACCGTCTTATCTGTCAGCACCATGTTGTTATCAAGATTATCGTCTTTTGTGAGACTCTGTGGATAAATATGATCAATATCATACTTACCGCTATGAAACAGATCGTCCAAAGAAATAGGTTTTCCTGTATAAAGATCGATTCCTTTCTGCTTCAGATACAAGTACATCTTCTTACTGCGTAATGTCTTGCTCTCGTCAGCCTTCTGAATAATTTCCTTCCAGGAATCATCCTCATTATTATACAGTTCCAGGAGTTGCTGGGTACGACTTACAGTCCTCTTTTTCTCTTCTTCGTTACGGGTCATTTCGATAAAAACACGATCAGGCGCAGTTCCCAGAATATGTTCCAGTTCACGAATAATCTGTAATGTCTGCCATACCATTCTTTTTACAGGTGCAGAAAAGTACATCTCATTCAAGTCTTCAAACGTAAACTCACTAAGAGAATTTACCTGATGATTTGCAAGGTCTCTCAGAGATTCCATAAAACCAAACCGGTCACTGTTAATCAGTTCCATCATATTAAATGATGTTTCCCACAATGCCTGAGTTAGGGTCAGAATCTCACCGGTATCTTTATTACAGCCCCTTAGTTCCAGAAATTCACGAGAGAGTTTTCCCCAGTCTCTGAATTTCAGAGCAAGAATTTTCTTTAGTTTTCCCTCTAATTTGTCACCATATTTCTTCTGAAGTTGCTCGCGAAGAAATTTCTTTTCATCACCAAAAATGGTGCTGAGATAAATAATATCTTCTACCATAGCCCCGCAGGAGTCTTTTTTCATCTCTTCACCGAAAATTTGATAAAACTTGTAATAAGAAGACAGCTGACTGTTTACGCGAATATCTATACCAGAAATCTGATCAGCAGAATGAATGATTCCTCGATTGATCAGATAATTGGCAATCTTGTTCCTTGTAACAACTTTCCCACCTGTAAAAAGAGCATTGTAAATATCCTGCTTCAGTTCAGGAACAATTCTCTCTCCATCGATACATATATTATTCAATTCGTTCAGAACAGAAAACCTCTCGTAAAGCAAAGAAGATTTTGGAAGTACTTTTGCACCAGAAATATAAGTGCACTGTCTGACCATCCTCTGAATGAATGCTTCTGATGTCTTTGCAATATCAATCTTATTTTCTATATTCCATGGACGGATTGGACCTGCCTCCTTACGCACAACCCATCCATTTCCTCCATGTTTCTGGCTGTTCTCTGTCACAGGACCAACATAATATGGGATCCTAAATTCAAAGACATCGACAATTTCCTCCATGACAGATTCGTTGCTTTCAGGATCTATCTTTTTAAGAAACGGAAGATACTCCGATGCATTTGCAAGAATAACCCTCAATTCCTTACTATGAGCCTGATATGGAATAATTCCATTTGCAGAAGTGAGCTGCTTGGGCATAAATGTATTTAACTCAATATCGTTCAAGATCTCAGATACTATCTCATCATCAATATCTTTGAGCTCTTTCTTCACAGCCTTATAAAATTCATCTCTCGAATGCTGCCCTCTTCTTCTTTGTT
>OMTP01000202.1 GCA_900313955.1 uncultured Lachnospiraceae bacterium
GAAGAAGTAAATTCCACCTCTAGATGTCAGGGATTTCGGAAAGAGTAAGTTCCACCTCGGGGTGGAACTTAAATTTGCAAATGACATGTAACAAAAATAAAAGGAATAACCCCTTGACAAAAGAAGGTTATTCCTTTAAAATACTTATCGTTGTAAAAATCAAGCAGAGTGTCCACTCTCACCTTGGCGCTGCATACGAATAGCGACCCGGGTTGATAATGTCAGGAAGGCTTCCCGATGAGGGAAGAGGTTTTCTGCGCATGACGAGGGGGACAGCCTGGAGCTGTCTTTTTTCTTTGTCATGATCGAGAGAGATACTTGTCGGATATCGTCACTTTGGTCTTAAAGCATGAGGAGGACAAGACTATTAACAACGATTTATTTATTAACGACCAGATCCGTGACCGCGAGGTCCGTGTGGTCGGAGCAGACGGTGAACAGCTGGGCATCATGCCCACGCGTGAGGCTTTAAAGATGGCTGAAGATGCCGGTCTTGATCTCGTCAAGATCGCGCCGAAGGCGCAGCCCCCTGTATGCAAGATTATTAACTACAACAAGTACAAATATGAGCAGGCCCGCAAGGCTAAGGAAGCAAGAAAGAAGCAGAAGATCGTCGAAGTCAAAGAGGTTCGTATGTCTCCGAACATCGATACCAATGACCTGAACACCAAGATCGCTGCTGCACGCAAGTTCATTGAGAAGGGAAACAAGGTCAAGGTCAGTATTCGTTTCCGCGGCCGTGAGATGGCTCACACCAAAGACAGCCGCCCGATGATGGATGACTTTGCCGCACAGCTTTCCGACATTGCCGTTGTTGACAAACCTCCCAAGATGGAGGGCCGATTCATGACGATGTTTCTGGCGAAGAAGTAAAGTAGAGAGGAGAAACAACTATGCCCAAGATGAAAACAAAAAGAGCTGCTGCGAAGCGTTTCCAGGTCACTGGAACAGGCAAGCTCAAGAGAATGAAAGCTTATAAGAGCCATATCCTTACAAAGAAGACACGCAAGAACAAGAGAAATCTTCGCAAGGCTACCATTGCTGATCCGACAAACGCAAAGGTAATGAAGAAGATTTTACCGTACATGTAAATTTGGGAGGATAGAAGAGATGGCAAGAATTAAGGGTGGCGTCAACGCCAAGAAGAAGCACAATCGCGTATTAAAGCTTGCTAAGGGCTACTACGGCGCAAGATCCAAGCAGTACAGAGTTGCAAAGCAGTCTGTCATGCGTGCACTTGCAAGCTCCTATGCTGGACGCAAGCAGAGGAAGAGAGACTTCAGAAGACTCTGGATCGCCAGAATCAACGCTGCAGCCCGTCTCAACGGCATGAACTACAGCAACTTTATGCATGGCTTAAAGCTTGCAAATGTCGACATCAACCGCAAGATCCTTGCGGACATGGCAGTCAGCGATCCGGAAGGCTTCAAGAGCCTCGTCGAGCTGGCAAAGTCCAAGGTTGCCTGACTTTACAACACAGGAAAATGAGGAGCTGTCCAATGGACGGCTCCTTTTTGTTACACCTTATGAGGAGGTGGAAAATGGCAAAAAAATCCGACGACTCCATGTCCATGGATCTCTTCAGCTACATGGCGCAGAAAAATGAATCGGCTTCGGCGCCGCTTGCCATGAGGATGCGGCCGAGGTCGCTCGACGAGGTGGCGGGGCAGGAGCACATCATAGGAAAGGGAAAGCTGCTCTATCGGGCCATCATGGCGGATAAGCTGTCCTCTGTGATTTTCTATGGGCCACCAGGAACAGGGAAGACGACCCTGGCTCAGGTAATCGCCCACACGACTCATGCGGCCTTCAGGTCTATCAATGCGACGACGTCGGGCAAGAAGGAGATGGAGGATGTCGTCGCCGATGCAAAGCGTGATCTGGGAGGCTATGGCAGGCGGACCATCCTTTTTATTGATGAGATCCACCGCTTCAATAAAGGACAGCAGGACTATCTGCTTCCCTTTGTTGAGGATGGGACCATTATCCTCATCGGGGCAACAACAGAGAACCCCTATTTTGAGGTCAACTCTGCTCTTTTATCCCGCTCGACAGTCTTCGAATTGAAGCCTTTGTCCCATGAGGACATTAAGGGCATTCTGGATCGTGCCATGTCGGACAGAGAGCGCGGCCTGGGTAATTTCCGCGCGACATTAACCGACGACGCCAGGGCATTCCTTGCGGATGCTGCCGGGGGAGACGCACGAGCAGCCCTCAATGCCCTGGAGCTGGCCGCCATGACGACAGACAGAAATGCGGACGGCACCCTGACCATTGATCGCAGTGTGGCTGAGGACTGCATTCAGAAGCGGTCCATCCACTACGACAAAGACGGCGATCAGCATTATGATACCATTTCGGCTTTCATTAAGAGCATGCGCGGCTCCGACCCGGACGCCGCCGTCTATTATCTCGCGAAAATGCTCCGTGCAGGAGAGGACATCCGTTTCATCGCCCGCCGCATCATGATCTGCGCTTCCGAAGACGTGGGCAATGCTGACCCAAATGCTCTTGTCGTCGCTGTCTCCGCCGCCCAGGCCGTGGAGCGGGTGGGCATGCCGGAGAGTCAGCTCATTCTATCACAGGCAGCCATTTACGTCGCCTGTGCCGCCAAGAGCAATGCCTGCACCAATGCCATATTCGCTGCCGAAGAGTCAGTCGACCACATCAAAACGACCGTGCCGGTGCATCTGCAGGATGCCCACTACAATGGCCATACTTCTCTCGGCCACGGCGTCGGTTACAAGTACGCCCACGACTACCCCAACCACTACGTGCAGCAACAGTACCTGCCCGATGAGATCGCAGGCGCAACTTTCTACGAACCCACGGATATTGGCTACGAAAAGACCATTCGCGACTACTTTCACAAGATCAAAGAACAATAACTCTTTGACACATGTTCACGAACGCGATAAGATGGTACGTGCACACTGTCTAAGTAAGGGAAGGATAAACGAATGATGGCAGAGGGACAAACCTTATATAAACTGATCGTTCTTTATATGCTGAGGAAAGTAAACTTCCCCCTGTCCAACACACAGCTGATGAGCTTCCTCACAGAACATGACTATACGGACTACTTCCATGTTCAGGAAGCTCTCTCGGATCTTGTCGATGCGAAGCTCATTACCATGGAGAAGATTCGCAACACATCCCAGTACACCGAGACGATGGAAGGGGAAAAAACTCTGGAATACTTCGCGGGTGATATTCCTGTGGCTATTCGCAGGGAGATCGATCAGTACCTGAAGGACAACTCCTTTGAGCTTCGCAATGAGAACTGCACCATCGCCGACTACGAACCGACTTCTGATGGAGGTTACGCTGTTCACTGCATTGTCACAGAAGGGAAAGAGACGATTATCGATCTCACGATCAATGTTACATCCGAGGAGGAAGCAGAGAGGGTGTGCAGCCGCTGGCCTGACAAGAGTCAGGAAATATATATGAATGTCATGAACACCCTTCTTTAAGCGAATATATAAGCATTTAATATATAAGCATTCACATTATTTATAGCACACAACATGGAGTCTGTTTATGTGAAAGGTTGACTTTAGCGCTGTAAAGGACTACAATGTGGAAGTGTATCCCAAAGGGATACGCTTCCATTTTTTTATTTTGGGATCAAATCAAAGGATTAAAAAGGAGGGCATTTATTATGAAAATGAAACGTATGATGGCTGCTGTTCTCGCAGGAGTGATGGCATTTTCTCTGGCAGCATGCGGATCATCCACAAGCACCAGCACAGCGACATCGGAGGCATCTTCCACAGCCGCTGACGGCGACAGCGCCGTAGCCAAGATCAAAGCCGCCGGAAAAGTAACCATGGTCACGAACGCTGAGTTCCCGCCGTTTGAGTACAAGGATGGCAATGAGGTCCTCGGTATCGATGCAGATATCGCCAAGAAGATCGCTGACAAGCTCGGAGTTGAGCTGGAGATCACGGATATTGCCTTTGATTCCTGTATTCCTTCTCTCAAGGCAGGCAAGGCAGACTTCTGCGCAGCAGGCATGACAGCGACGGAGGACCGCAAGAAGAACGTTGATTTCTCCGATTCCTACTTCAATGCAGGCCAGGCCATCATTGTTCCCAAGGGAAGCGACATCTCCAAACCGGATGATCTGAATGACAAGACCATCGGTGTTCAGACTGGTACAACCGGTGATACCTACGTCACCAACGAGGATGGCTCCGGCAGCATCAAAGCCAAGGAGGTCAAGAGATATCAGAAGGGCATGGACGCTGTTTCAGATCTTATTGCCGGCAGAATTGATGCGGTTGTCATCGACAACTATCCTGCAGAGAAGTTCGTCTCGCAGAATTCTGATAAGATCGAGAAGCTTGACGAGGCGCTGACAGAAGAGGAGTATGCGATCGCGTGCCCGAAGGGATCCGATCTCGTTGAGGTCATCAATGAAGTTATTAAGGACCTCAAGGACAGCGGGGAGCTCAATGAGATCATTGACAAGCACACAGAGGCGACAGCTGAGGCAGATTCCACTGCAGAGGCATCTTCTACAGCGGCATAAAACCGCTTATGGTCATGTAAAGGTGGTGGTATATCCGTGAGTCTTTCAGAACATCTTTATCAGGATTTTATTGAACACAAGAGGTACATGTACCTCGTCAATGGTCTTGGCAATACCCTTCGCATAACGGCGGTATCCCTTCTTCTCGGCATCGTCTTAGGTGCCATTGCCGCCATTGTCCGTGTCAGCTATGCCAACAACAAAAAAAGAGGAGTGGGGCTGACCATTGGAAACTTTATCTGTGGCCTTTATCTGACGATTATTCGAGGCACTCCGACTGTTGTCCAGCTCATGATCATGGCCTTCGCCATCTGGACATCAGGAAACCCCATTGCTGTCGCAATGGTCTCTTTCGGTATCAATACCGGTGCCTACATCGCCGAGATTGTGCGAGGCGGTATCCAATCGATTGACCGCGGCCAGATGGAAGCCGGCCGGTCGCTCGGCCTCAGCTACAATCAGACGATGAGAAAGATCATCATTCCGCAGGCTTTCAGAAACTGTGCGCCGGCACTCTTCAATGAGTTTATTGTTCTCTTAAAGGAGACGTCAGTCGCCGGTTACGTAGGAATTCAGGATCTGACCAAGGGCGGCGATATCATCCGCTCCATAACGTATGATGCTTTCCCGCCGCTCCTTGCTGTGGCAGGTATCTATCTGGTCTTCGTCATTATCCTGACGCAGATCCTGCATGTCATTGAAAGGAGGCTGGCTCAGAGTGACCTCAGATAATCAACCTAAAGAAAACGTACTTATTTCGGTCCGCGGCCTTGGAAAGACATTCCACAATGCAGCAGGCTCTGTCGAAGTATTAAAGGACATCAGCATCGATATTTATAAGGGCGACAGAATCGTCATCATTGGTCCTTCCGGGTCCGGTAAGTCGACATTTCTCCGCTGCCTCAATCAGCTGGAGGAGCCGACAGCCGGAGAGATCTGGTTTGATGGCGAAAAAATCACAGGAAAGAACGTCGATATCGACAGGGTTCGTTCCCAAATGTGTATGGTCTTCCAGCACTTCAATCTCTTTCCTCACCTGACAGTCAGGGAAAATATCACCATGGCACCGGTCCTCCTCAAGAAGATGTCTCAGGAGGAAGCGGACGCGACAGCAGAGAAACTCCTGAAGAGAGTCGGACTTGCTGACAAGGCGGAATCCTATCCCAATCAGCTGTCCGGCGGTCAGAAACAGCGTATCGCAATTGTCCGTTCCATGGCCATGAACCCGAAGATGATGCTCTTTGACGAGCCGACATCCGCTCTCGACCCTGAAATGGTCGGTGAGGTTTTGAATGTTATGACGGAGCTGGCCCAGGAGGGAATGACCATGGCATGCGTCACGCATGAGATGGCATTTGCAAGGGGCGTAGCGAATCGCGTGATTTTCGTCGCGGATGGGGGCATTGTTGAGGAGGGGACTCCGGAGCAGATCTTCGATCACCCCAGGGATCCGAGACTGCAGGAATTCCTGTCCAAGGTGCTGTAAAAAGAAGAATGGGAGGCAGATGAATGGCGAATAAAGTACACAACGAGGCGGTCGACAACCTGTTTGACGCTATCCTTTCTCTGAAGGACCGCAAGCAGTGCTATGATTTTTTCCTCGACGTATGTACCATGAATGAAATCGCTTCTCTCTCCCAGAGGTACGAGGTGGCGGGAATGCTGAGAGACAAGAGGACTTACCTCGATATCTCCCAGAAGACCGGTGCCTCGACGGCAACGATCAGCCGGGTGAACCGCTCGCTCAACTATGGCAACGACGGTTACTACCAGGTTTGGGAGAACCTCAAGGAGAAGAAGGAACAAGAAGAAACACAGTAAAGATGAATGGATGACTCACGGCAAGGAGGCCGCTGCACAAAAAGGGATGTGCGGCGGTCTTTTTGTCTCCTGTCAAACCTTCTTTTCATGATCGTATGCCGACATATATACCCCGGAGAACTCTCCGGGGTAATTTTTTTAATTCTGTAACTGTTCAGGAGGACACTTTTGCTTCGAGAAAAACATGTTCTCCTCGGCTCAAAAGAAGGCCTGATCAATGACGAAGGTTCGCTCGCAAGGACAATTCGCCGCTGAGGACATGTTTTTCTCT
>OMTP01000199.1 GCA_900313955.1 uncultured Lachnospiraceae bacterium
GCGAAAATTACTAAGTGAAGGAAGAAGGCCTTTGTGCGAAGCGGCGAAGTGACCCCCCGTGAACAGTAACCGACGTAGCACGAGCCCTCACTGATCCTCAATTTCTTGTTGCTTTTTCTGGGAATAACAATTATAATCAGTAGATATGAATGCCGATGAAACATACATGAAAGAGGCCATTCGCCAGGCGAAAAAGGCGAGGGCCTTAGATGAGACGCCGATCGGCTGCGTGATTGTGTACGAGGGGAGAATTATCGCCCGTGGATACAACCGCAGGAACACCGACAAGAGCACGCTGGCCCATGCTGAGATTCGTGCCATCAAGAAGGCCGCGAAGGCCGTGGGTGACTGGAGGCTCGAGGGCTGCACCATGTATGTGACACTGGAGCCATGTCCCATGTGCGCGGGGGCCATCGTTCAGGCCCGCATGACCGAGTGCGTGATCGGAGCTATGAACCCCAAGGCCGGCTGTGCCGGTTCCGTCATGAACCTTCTTGAGAATCCGGGCTTCAACCATCAGGTCATCGTCCGCCACGGAGTCCTTGAGGCACAGTGCAGTCAGCTCCTCAAAGATTTCTTCCGAAGCATCCGCGAGCGCAGGAAAGCCGAAAAAGCCCTGAAGGCGCTTGGAAACCAGTCCCAGGCATAAAGACATTCATAAGAAAACAGACCATCCCATAGTCAAGGTATGGATCCCTGCGTCTTACGATGGTCGATAAACTTGGGGAGATTGAAAACATAACAAATTCATACCATGGAGATGTACTCAAGTGGCCGAAGAGGTCGCACTCGAAATGCGATAGGTCGGGTAACCGACGCTGGGGTTCAAATCCCCACATCTCCGCTTACAAAAAGAGTGCCAAAGGGCACTCTTTTTGCATAGTGAGCTAATTTTAAAGGCTTCCCGATGACTTATGGACATGTAAGCATCGGGGCTTTTTTGCCATTTTTGGCGTTTTTGGGCGAGTTCTCTTGAGAAGAAAAAACTGCCCAGAAAAATTTCGTTTTCATTCGAAGAAGGGGCATGATAAGAGCTTGTCCTGCGAAGAATCGCCCTGACTCGAAGAATGAGTTCCATTCCCGAGAATGGTTTGGTCAGGTCATCATCACAGCCTGCTCGAATGCGCCCTGATGGAAGGTCTTTTTGTTACGCACCGGGGTGCCCCGTGAACTGTAACCCGAACGGCATTTTCCGGTACAAAAAATATACAAATGTTTGTGATTTGGGGCAAGATGTGCTATGATGGGTCGCATAGAAACAAGAAATGATTTTCATTTTCATAAGGAGATTTTTAAAAAATGAGCAAAGACAGCACGGTCAGAGTTGCGCTTCTCACGGGTTACCTGGGCGCAGGCAAAACGACCCTTTTAAATCATATTCTGGCAAATGAGGAGGGTGTCCGCGCGGCGGTCATCGTCAATGACATCGGTGAGGTCAACATCGACGCTGAGCTGATTGAGAAAAAAGGCGGCGCGTCCATGCAGGACGAGAACCTGATTCCGCTCAGCAACGGATGCATTTGCTGCACTCTGAAAAATGACCTGGCGACGCAGTTGAGTGATCTCGCTAAGTCCGGAAAATACAATTACATCATCATTGAGGCTTCCGGTATCTGCGAGCCGATCCCGATCGCCCAGACGATCGCCATGATCTGCGATGCGGTTTCCGACGACGGTGTCGACATGAAGATTGACAATATCATTGCTGTTGTCGATGCAGCCCGCATGCTGGAGGAGTTTGAGAACGGCCGCGCTCTTGAGAGAAAGGATCTGGAGGAGGACGACCTCGAGAATCTTCTCATTCAGCAGATCGAGTTCTGCACGACTATGGTTCTCAACAAGACGGATCTTGTCTCCAAGAGGCAGCTGAAGGAGCTTGAGGCTCTGGTCAGAACTCTGCAGTCCGACGCCAAGATCATCGAGACAGACCACGGTAACATCGACATCAAGGATGCTCTCGAAACCGACAGCTTCGATCTTGACCGCGCCATGTCCAGCGCCGGCTGGGTCGAGGCCATCCAGCATCCGGAAGAGCATGAGGAGGGCGAGGCCTACGAGTACGGCATTGACACTTTCGTCTACTATCGTCGCCGTCCTTTCGTCCACGACAAGCTTGTCGATCTCTGCGACAAGTGGCCCCACTCCATCATCCGCTGCAAGGGTATGGTCTGGTATGAGGAGGAGCCGGACATGTCCTTCATCTTCGAGCAGGCAGGCCGCCAGATCCTCGAGTCCCCGTCAGGCCGTTTTCTTGCTTCCGCCCCCAAGGCCCAGCAGGAGAACGTCCTCAAGCGCTACCCGCAGGTCAAGAAGATGTGGGACGCCAAGTACGGCGACCGCATGATCAAACTCGTCTTCATCGGCAAGGATATGGACCAGAAAGCCATCGAAGCCTCCCTCGACGAGTGCTTAGGCGAATAATCTGAAAAAGTGAGCCCACGGGGACGTATCCCGTGGGCTCTTACTTTCTTCTTCTCGCTGGCCTTAACCCCAGCGATTAACCCCAGCGAGGCGACGAAAAAGGGGCCTCGCTGGGGTTGCTGGATGCCCTGGAGCAAGAGAGAACCCCAGCGAGGCGGCGAAAAACGAGCCTCGCTGGGGTTGCTGGATGCCCTGGAGCAAGAGAGAACCCCAGCGAGGAGGCGAAAAAGGGGCCTCGCTGGGGTTGTCGGATGCGCGGGAGCAAGAGAGAACCCCAGCGAGGCGACGAAAAAGGGGCCTCGCTGGGGTTGCTGGATGCCCTGGAGCAAGAGAGAACCCCAGCGAGGCGGCGAAAAACGAGCCTCGCTGGGGTTGCCGGATGCCCGGGAGCAAGAGAGAACCCCAGCGAGGCGGCGAAAAACGTGTCTCGCTGGGGTTGCCGGATGCGCGGGAGCAAGAGAGAACCCCAGCGAGGCGGCGAAAAACGGGACTCGCTGGGGTGCTCGTATCTTGCTTTGCTTCAGCCCATGGCCGCGAGCTTCTTCTCGATATAAGCCGGCACGTCGTCAGGCTCGATCTTGAGCATGTAGGCAAACTCGCCGTGAAGCATGCGGCAGCCATCGGTCAGAATCCGCTCGTCAGAAGAGTGAAACTTCCTGCCAGCGCGGGTTCGCTCGCTCTTCTTCTTGATGAGAGCGGAGACGACGCCGAGGATATTTTCCATGGAGCCGACGTCCAGAATGTGGCCGTACTCCTTCTGGCGAAGTTTCTCATTTTCAATCCAGGGAGAGCGATGCTCGGGAATCTCGTCAATCATTGTGTTGATCTCCTCGACACTGAGCGGCTGGCGCAACGTCCCGTTGTCCTGATCCGCCGGGACGTAGATCTTGCTTCCACTGTCGTAGACCGGTACCAGTACATAGTAGGGGCGCTCGCCGTCGCCCGTCATGTTCATGGAACGAATTTCCTTGATTGTGCAGACACCATCTCTCTTGTGAACCACTACATCTCCAATTTTCCAGCTTTCCACTTTTACCACATCCTTTCGAACCACTTTTCCTGAAACAAGAATCGGATCGCCTCTGAAGGGAGAGGCCTGCGCACTTTTTTCATCCCTATAAAAGTGGGCAAAAGAGCTGCTCCCGAGTCCTCGTTGTTCCTGCAAATGCGTCTAGCCATAACGCTGTGGGATGTCTCGACCCGATATAATCTTATGTTAACACAAAATCTTGTAAAATGTAAGAGAAAATTTAATATAGACCTTGCATTTTCCAGAACATGTGCTATCATAAAATGTTTACGCGGTGATACAGCACAGCACGACACGCAGAACCCCCCGGGAGCGCGATTTTGCGTGTCGGAAAACTGGCGGGGCGGAGAGCCCGGACACGCAAAATCGCCGGATCCAAGTACTCTGCGTGTCGCCCCACCCCTGATTTGACATTACAGTTCACGGGGCACCCCGGCGCGGAGCACAAAGGCCTTCTTCCGGAGCGCATTCGATTTTCGCCGCCTGCTTTTGCGGCGAAAATTACTAAGTGAAGGAAGAAGGCCTTTGTGCGAAGCGCCGAAGTGACCCACCCGTGAACAGTAACGATTTGATATTCGTCATTGATTGTTTACAAAGACTTTCGAATTTTCCTCGTCTAACCATGGTATAATGAGAGACAGCATAAATCTGAGAGGGATGAGTATGGAACATAGTATTTACGGAGATCACCTGCCGGAAATGCAGGCGCTCCTCGACCAGATCATGGAGGGGCTCGGTGGCCTCAGGAAGCAAATGACCGAGCAGTATGGCTCCGACCCCGTGGAGCACTGTCTGGCTCGTATCAAGTCGGAGGAAAGCATGCGCGAAAAATGTCGCCGCAAGGGGCTTCCCGAGACGCCTGAGTCGGCGCTCACCAAAATTCACGATGCCATCGGTATTCGCGTCGTCTGCGCCTTCCTGAGCGACGTCTACCGCATTCGCGACTTCCTCATCTCCTACGAAAACGCCGAGATTTACGAGGAGAAGGACTACATCCGGCACGTCAAGCCAAACGGCTACCGCAGCTACCACATGATTCTCCTATTTAATAAGAAGTATTACGTTGAATTCCAGCTGCGGACCATTTCCATGGACACCTGGGCCGCCCTCGAGCACCAGATCAAATACAAGCACGACGTCCACGGCAACGAAGACCTCATCGTGAGCGAACTCAAGCGCTGCGCCGACGAGCTCGCCTCGACCGACGTCTCCATGCAGACCATCCGCGACATGATTTTCGAGGAAAATGCCAGGAACCAGTAGGGAGCGGAGAAGAAGCAAGTGCCCGCACCCATCCAAGAAGGCAGAGGAAGTGATCTCTGCCTTGAATCAGTGATAACAGCACTCATATTGCAATGCTGCCATCGCACCTGTGTAATTCGCTGAAAATGGAGGAGCGAGGACAGACCTTGCGAGCCTGGCCCTGCGACCAATTTTGAATTTAGATACATATTTACTTGGAGGAAAATGACTTATGAAACTTCTGCTTGCGGAAGATACGAAAGACTTAAACCGGGCTCTGACGGCGGTCCTCATGCATGAGGGCTACGACGTCGATCCCGTCTATGATGGGGCCGAGGCTCTTGACCATATTCGACGGGACAGCTTCGATGCTATGATTCTCGACATCATGATGCCGAAAATGTCCGGCATCGAGGTCCTGACCGAGATTCGGAAGATTAACATCGTGACGCCGGTTCTCCTGCTCACTGCCAAGTCCGAGATCGACGACCGCGTCGCCGGCCTTGATGCGGGAGCAGACGACTACCTGACAAAGCCATTTGCCATGAAAGAGCTTCTGGCCCGCGTCCGCGCCATGACCCGCCGCCGCACTGATTACAGCGGCAAAGATCTGCGCTTCAACGACCTGCACCTTGACGCCGAGAAATTCGAGCTGAGCTCAGAAAATTCCGTCCGCCTGTCGGTCAAAGAATTCGAGCTCATGCAGACCCTCATCTTAAACGCCGACAAAGAAGTCGACACCAAGTACATCCTCGACCACGTCTGGGACAAAGAGCCCGACGCCAGAGACGACACCGTCTGGCTCTACATTTCCTACCTGCGCGGCAAGCTCTCTTCCGTCGACTCCAAAGCCAAAATCCTGGGCAGCCGCGGCGGCAGCTACCGCCTCGTCGCCGGCTGAACCCACGAGCCCCACGCGCTCGGCCATGAACAACGCAGGGAAAGAAGGAGGTGGATCCAATGAATGCCCGTTCCATAAAAGAACTGCGAAGGAGAATGATCACGGTCTCCATGATCTCTTTCGTCCTGGTCATGCTTTTCGCAGGCATCTGCATCAACGTGGCCAATATCAATCAGGTGCGCGCGAACGCCAAGGACACGCTCGACTATATCGTAGAAAATGACGGTGAGCTGCCGGATCCTGCCAACTCGACTTCTTTCAAGTTTGGGGAGACGGATTCTACAGCCGAAGGGAGCGAGGAAAATGCATCTGCAGCGTCGGCCTCATCGGATGCTTCCGGGTCCACGGACAGCAGTGCGGCTGACCAGGACGGTTACCTCGAGCGCCACGAGAACTTCACCAAGGAGTTTCGCTACACGACCCGCTATTTTGCGGTCCTCTATGACGCCGATGGCAATATTGACCGCATCAACACCAACCATATCGTCTCCATCACAGAGGAGCAGGCCAAGGATTACTCCGAATTCGTCGAGAAGCTCAACGAGAACAAGTGGTCATTTTCCAGACTCTTCTCCTCGGGGTTCGGAAAGTACGGCGATTTCTACTACGAAATCGGAACCATGAGCAACGGATGCCAGATTATTGCATTTTTAGACAGCTCGACGCAGCTGTCGATCAGCAACAAAGTCATTTCCCAGACAGTGCTCATCTGCGGCAGCGGCCTTCTCGTCACGTTCTTTCTTGTGTACATTTTCTCAAGCCGCATGATTCAGCCGGAGATTGAAAATGCCCGCCGCCAGAAGCAGTTCATCACGAACGCGAGCCACGAGCTCAAGACGCCGCTCGCCGTCATCCGCGCCAACACCGAGATTGAGGAAATGATGCACGGCGAGGACGAGTGGACCCAGTCGACCATGCGCCAGGTCGACCGCCTGAACGGCCTCATCCAGAATCTGGTCATGATCACGAAAGCCCAGGAGAAAGAGGACAAGAGCGTCCTTGCGGAGATCGATGTTTCGAAAATGGTCGAGGAGTCCATCGATCCTTACGAGTCCCTCTCCCAGCAGGAGAAGAAGGCCCTCGTCCGCAAGATCACTCCCGACCTGAAAATGGTCGCTGACGAGAGTAAGATCCGCCAGCTGACGACCATCCTCATCGACAACGCCTTTAAGTACTGCGACGACGACGGCACCATCACCGTTGCCCTCGACCAGACCGGCCGCCGGAAGACCGCCCGCCTCGTCGTCTCCAACAACTACGCCGACGGCGCCACCGTCGACTACCAGAAATTCTTCGACCGCTTTTATCGCGAGGACCAGGCCCACACCCAGGACAAAGGCGGCTACGGCATCGGTCTATCCATCGCCGAGTCCATCTGCCATTCTTACAACGGCTCCATCACCGCCAGCTGGAAAGATGGCATCATCTACTTCACCTGCCTGCTCAACTGATGAACCCACGGGGGTTCACCCGTGGGGCAACTTGCTGTGCTCCCCCAAAAACCGCCTGCCATGCATTGCGCGTGACAGGCGGTTTTCAAGCAACACCTGAAACCGGACTTCGGTGCCGATTAAGTTTTCTCTGCGCAGTGGAATCTGTGTTCTGGAGCAAATCAACTCCGCAGCGTACATGTTCAGCAGCTTATATGCAGCCTACGATGAAGATATCTGAATGATAAGGGTCTTTCTCAAAAGTGAAATTTCGACGAATATATCGAAACTTTTCTTGCATATGTTAATTTCATTTGTTAATATAAAAGTAAAGAGTGGTGTCACTTAGGGGAGGTGATTTTATGCCAACGATAACACCAATTTCTGATTTAAGGAACTATGGAAATGTGCTGGAGAAGGTTTCTGCCGGTTCACCAGTTTATCTGACGCGAAATGGCCGCGGCGCTTATAGCATAAGAGACATTAAAGATGAGGAAAATTTCCAGAAGGCGGAAGCTATGATTCAGCTTATGTGCGAGTTAAATGCAGGAATCCGTTCAGGAGAAGACGAGGGATGGATATCAGAAGATGATATACGTGCTCATTTCAGGAATCGCAGGAATGGTCACTCATGAGTTACGAGATTCGTTATTCGCCCCTGGCTGAGAAAGATCTGGATGCGGTGTGGGATGGCGTATGGGAAGCATCGCAGAGCATCGAAGTCACTGATACATACATTAACGACCTGATTGATAAGATCTCCGAGAAGAAAGAATATCCGAAGACAGGAGCGCCGCTCTATTATCGTAGCCTGTTCACAGGATATTATTTTATTACCTTCAAGGCGTATATTGCTTTTTATCGTATTGAGGAGAATGTCATTGAGGTGGCTCGAGTACTTCCGGTAAAGATGGATTACATGAAAGTTCTTTTCGGAAAGCAGAAATAGGCGGTTTTCAAATTTCAAAACACGGGTAAATGAAAGCGATCAATCGAGCAGGTTGGTCGCTTTTCTTATTTCAAGATGGCTGCGGGCAAGACCCTGAAAAGCATCCTTGTCAGCTGCGGTGCCTCAAAGGACAACTTAACCGTTTAATAAAAGTAATCTCTTTTTACATATGTCGTTTTGCACAAAGATCACATGAAATTTTTGTGAATTCTGCGAGATGGAAAGTGATGACCTTTAATGGTAATATATGAGTAAACAAGATTGTGACAAAAGAGTGAATGTTTCATTGTGGATTCGTGACCGAAGAAGAAATGAACTGTTTCTTAATGCATTTCATTTGGCGGTCACGTACTTTTAAATACACAATGGAACGGTTTCCAATCTTGTTCCAACAGGTTCCACAAAATTTCCATGGAACGTTCCAAAATGAAAACTTGAGGTAAATCAAGAAAATGTCTGGAGCTGCCTAAAATGGAAAAATGGGACAAATGGACGGAGAAAATAACAATTTTCCTCTAGAAATTGTGAGATGTTTGCCCTATAATTTACAAGGGTTCTTTTATAAGAACAAACATCGAAAAGTGCTTCCACTAGAGAGAACGTGATTGATCTAGCTTGGAAGCGGTGCTATGTGCATGAAAGGATCGTTGCAGACGATGATGACGTAGGACAGCGGGGCAATCATAAAGTAGGGCCCGAATCCTACACTTCGCCGCAAACACAAATTCAGTTCAATAGCGTCCAGG
>OMTP01000096.1 GCA_900313955.1 uncultured Lachnospiraceae bacterium
CCTGCTTTTGCGGCGAAAATTACTAAGTGAAGGAAGAAGGCCTTTGTGCGAAGCGCCGAAGTGACCCACCCGTGAACAGTAACATACTGTTTTCTTTTCATTTATAGTACCCCGTCCCGAATGATATCGCCATATCTCTGTCCGTAAAGAAGTGTATTCCTGCAGCGTCACTCATCCATGGATAGGGGTCGAATCCGTTAGCGGGATAAACCATTTTCCCCTTCTCATAGAGAAAGTCATCGTCGACCAGGGCGGTCTCCCACTCATAGGTTTCTGAAAAATCGACACTTGTAATGGTCAGAACTTTGGCGTATTCGCACCTTCCTGCCTCGGTGGTAGAGCATGTCCTTTTAGCTTCAGCTGGAACCAGCATCTCAATCACACGTCCGTTGCCGCCGATCTTCCAGGCAAGGAAGGCACCGGTCTTGGGGACACCATCTCCCAACCATTTTGTTTTTTCGTCAGTGATGATTCCCTCCATATTGGAATACTCGAGACCCGCTGAATAGAAATCTGTCCCCGAGAAATCGCTGCCGCGAAGGTCAATTCCCCGAAAGGATGCCTCCTCTGCGTCGGAGTTGGTGAGAGAAACATTGTGGAAAGAGGAGTCGACGAAAAAGCATCTCTTCACATCACAGCCGTCCATGTTGGCTCCATCAAAGTCAACCCGCTCGAAGCGAGTACAGGAGAAATCGATGTTAGAGAGATCTTTGCCGCTCAAGTCAAGATCCGACACCCAGCGCCGACTCAAATCCAGTTTCTTATTTGCAGGCCTTGTGTCTAGTGCATTGAGAAATTCTTCTGCAGAGATTGGAATCACAGGGGCACCAGTCATTTCCATCTCCTGCAGTTGATCGCGCTCATCCAGATGGTAAAATCTGCCATTGCTCATACAGTCGCCTCCTTGCCATTTGGTATGGAACTATTATAGCATATTAAGGTGACATTCTTCTCCGGACAAAAAGGTGAAGAGACATTTCGATTTTTCATGTTAAATATATATTGTTGTCACGCTGCACGATAGATAACGAGTTGGTCTTTTCGATATAAATCATTCTTTCCTTTAATCCTGAATCTCCACTAAAAAAAGACTGGGGATTTCTCCCCAGTCTCTTTTCATATGTTGAATATTATGCATGCGGCTGCGGAACACTTGGATCCGGAGCTACGACTGCATTACCATATGTGAGGTTATCGCCCTCGAACATACGATAGATGAAGGTTGCAGCCTGGCCTCTTGTAACTGCATCGTACGGAGCGAATGTAGTTGCGGTCTTACCAGCTGTCAGCTTCTTAGCAACTGCCCAGTCAACTGCTTCTGTGAAGAACTTGCCAGCAGCAACATCAGAGAATGTAGAAGTTGCGTTGTAGACAGATTCCTTGCCAGCGTAGTTGTACATGAACTTGACTGCCTCGGCTCTTGTTACAGTGCCGTTCGGGTCAAATGTTGTAGCTGTCTTACCAGATGTGATGCCCTTCTTAGATGCCCATGCAACAGCCTTTGCATAGTAAGCACTGGAGGATACATCAGAGAACGGTGTAGATGTTCCAATGTTAAGAAGCTCTCTGTAGTTGACTTCGTCATGCTGACGATGTGCACGGTCAAGAGCAAGTCTGTACAGGAAGGAAACGAACTGAGCTCTTGTGACGTTCTTAGACGGAGCGAACTCTGTATCGTTGATACCATAGAGGATGCCGTTCTCATTCAGCTGATAAACTGACTTGTAGTAGTAAGCGCCCTCATCAGCAACATCTGTGAAGCCTCTGACAACAGTTACCTTGAATGTTGTTGTGTAAGCCTTCTTTGTGAGCTCATTGACATATGCAACTCTGAGAACTGTTGTGCCCTCTTCCTTAGCTGTGATCTGCCATGTGTCACTCCAGTCAGCGGAACTGAACTTATCAGCATACTGCGGGAGATAGATGGTCTTTAATCCATCAATGTAGTTCGGTCTGTACAGCTCACCAGTTGCCTTGAGATCAATGATACGAGCATTGTCCTTGATATGATCGGACTCATCTGAAGCTGTAGCGGAATTCTTATTTGCATAAACTTCATTGACTGCATCATCGTCGTAGACAACGCTGACGACCTTGTCTGTAACGTCTGCGCTGGAGAACTGGAAGTTGAGAGTCTTTGTAACACCAGCTCTTAAAACGATGTCGTTTGCAGAGATGCTGTCAGAGTAGACACCCTTAAGCTTAGCAAGCTTGAATGTGTGATCTACGCTTGTGTTAACAGTAAATGTCTTGTCATAACCTGTGACCTTCGGGAAGGAATAGGTTACCTTGTATGTGACAGATCCTGCATGAGAGAATGTCGGTGCTGTGTAGGAGGTGATCGTAACCTCGAACGGTGCTGTAGCATCAAGATCATTGCTGATCGGCTTTGTCATGCCGCTCGGAGCCTTTGCAAGCTCAGCCTTGATCGCTGCTGTGATGGCATCCTTGATAGCGCCCTTGGAAGCAGCAGTTGTTGCAAGATAAGGCTGAATAGATGTGGAATCGCTCTTGAATGCATTCAGAACGTTGCTATCAGCAGTTGCAACTTCAGTCTTTGTAGCCTCTGGGCTATGCTTAATGACAAGATCGATCGGATAAACTGCGCAGTTTGCAGTTGTGAGATCTTCCCAGGCAACAACAGTCGGTGTCTGGCCGGACTTATTGCCCTTGTTCTCGCCAACAGCAACAAGAACGCGTACATAACCATCCTGATCATGAGACGGCTTAACCTTTGTGTACTGAACCTTAGCAGCGATTGCATGGTTGTCAAGGTAAAGCGGAGAACCAGGTCTGTTCAGAGCCTGCTCAATTGCCTCTACTAAGGAAGTCTTCTGATATGTCTTGTAATACTCATCGCTGTAGAATGTAAGACCCTGCAGATACTGAGCAACTGTGCCGTCGCTTGCCGGAACTGTGAAAGCATCATACGGAATTCTTGCATATGCAGCATGATAATCGTTGATCATGTTGTTCTTAACGGTATTTGTTTCGCGAAGGCTATATGCAACATTCTCATCCGGATCTTCATAGACAAGTGTATCTGTATCCTTAAGAGGCACTCTGTCGCCATTCTCAGCTGCACCGGAGATGAGGCTGAACTTGATCTTAGCGCTGTCTGTCTTTGCATAGACATCGGAGCCATCAGCTGCAGTGCTGACTTTGATTCTGTAATAATTCTCTTTCTTTCCTGTCAGCTCTTCCATTGCCTTAGTATAATCCTGATCCAGGACATACTTAGCAAGGGCATCATTATCCTTAGTGTAAGTACCCTTCTCTTTGTCTTCTTCTGCAGACTTCTTGGCCTTCTGGTACTCATCGCTGCTCTCGGCAACTTCCTTGTCAACCTTTGTGGTGTAGGAAAGTGTGACATCACCCTCAAGGAAGCCATCCTCGCCGTTGTGAGAACCGGACTCAGAAACCTGGAATCTTGTCAGATCGTCAACCTTAACACCCTTGGAATCAGGATTAGCATCAAGGCCTGTCTCGATAGCATTGATCAGATCCACAGTTGTGGATGTGTTTGTGAATGTTGTTGTATTGTTGACAGCTCTCTTAGCTACAGCTTCAATAACATGAGCCTTCTCAAGATCAGTGAGGTTGTTCGCTGTCATTGTAAAGACAACCTTGCGCTCATCCCAGTTCAGCTGCTCCATCTTGTCTTCTTCAGGCTGCCATAAGCCAGTTGCCGGATCGATTCCGCCGGTCTGCTTAACGCCGGTTGTCGGATCAACGCCGCCTGTCAGCTTGGCATCTTTCTGAGAATCAAGAAGGTTGTGAACATAACCAACAACATGGAATGTAGCATGGTTGGTTGCGCCAGTGGTCGGATTGATCGGATCCTTCGGCCAGTCAATAACGATGCATCCCGGATACGGATTTCCATCTTCATCAACCGGGAAGTCAACAGAAAGGCCTTCCTTAAGAGCAGCCTTGCGAAGATTTGTTACAAGGTCTTTGCCCTTAATATCAGATGCAAAGCCTGCATCCTCAACAGCCTTAGCTGTTGCTTTAGCTGCGACTGTCCACTTGTTGACTTCATCCTTCTGCACATTTGTGTAGTTGGAGTCATCAAGGTTTCCATTCGCATCTCTTGTGCCGACAACAGCGTCAGCAGCGAATGCAGTCGCCGGTACCATGGTCACTGTCATTGTGGCAGCGAGCATGAGTGCCATAAACTTTTTCATGTTTCTCATGTTTCCCTCCAATTCTCGTCGCAGGCATCCCTAAATGCCTTTGACGTGTTAACAAAGAAATAGATTGTTTTACCACCCGATTTTACTACCGCATCCATAACTTTGCAAGAAGTATTACAAAATCTGTAAAACTTTACGTCAGGGATGTGTTTCTCAGGTGCCTAATATAGATATTCGGGGGGCGGCCATAAAAAAAGGGGGTATGGACAAATTTTTTTCAAATTTTTTCCTTTTTTCATTCACACCCTGCCCAAAGTTTGTTCACGATCCTCCTGTATTCTTTAAGCATGCTTCAAGTGAGCCCTAACTCATAAGAAAGCCCTCCGCAAGAAATAGATTGAAGTTCGTGAAGATTTACCCGAAGGCCCGGTCCCCTAAGCCGCGCGCCTCCATTTCCCTCTTAATGAAAAATGAGGCCTGCAGAAGATGTTGTCTTTTGCGGGCTCTTTTTCTGTCCTTGCAGAAAATGCATTTTCATCAAAAAAGAGCCCCAGGCGAGAATCCCGGGGCTCTTCTTCATTTTCATCGAATCTGAAAATTAAAGGTTGTTGCCGCTGACAGTGGAGGAGATGAGACCCTTCTCTACTGCGCGATGGATAAAGCTGACGATCTCAGCACGTGTGCAGGTGTCGGACGGAGCAAATTCTGTTGCTGTCTTGCCCGCTGTGACGCCATTTTCAGATGCCCAGTTGATGGCTGCCTTGTAATCAGCGACCTTGAGGGATGCTGTGTCTGTGAATACAGATGTCTTTGTTGCGGCCGGCCTCTTTGCAAGTCTCCAGATGAATGTGACTGCCTGTGCTCTTGTGCAGACGGCCTTCGGGGAGAAGGTTGTCTTGCTTGTTCCGGCGACAACGCCCTCTGCAGCGCCCCATGTTACTGCGTTGTAAGCCCAGTTTTTCTTAGCGACATCTGTGAAGACGGAGTTTGCAGAGACGGCCGGCTCCTTCTCTGTGCGGTACAGGAAAGCGACGATCTCGTCGCGCTGGCATGTCTTGTACGGAGCAAATGTTGTATTGCTTGTGCCGTAAGCGACGCCGTTCTCGACTGCCCATGCAACGTCCCCGGCAAACCACTTTGTGGACTCGACGTCTGTAAACTTGTTTGCAGATACGCTGTTTGCAGAGACAGAAGCTGCTGTTGTAGTAACTGCTGTGTCATCAGCAAATGCCGGTACAGCTGCGATTGCCATGACAGCTGCAAGTGTTAATGCTACGAAGCTCTTTCTCATGATAAATGCCTCCTAAAAAGTTATTTTGTACAAGGATCTAGTATAGCAGAGAAATTTCGAAATGTGCAGAGTAAGAGGGAGGTAAAAACATGTGAAGCTTTCGTGAAGTTACAGTTCACGGGTCAGCCAGAACTGTCCCGAAAAAGCGCTTCCTTCGCGGCCACCCCTCAAAGGCCCACTCCGGAAGTGCTTTTTCGAGGCAGCAACTGGTTGACGAGTGAACAGTAACTTCGTGAACGTTACAGTTCACGGGGCACCCCAACGCGGAGCACAAAGGCCTTCTTCCGGAGCGCATTCAATTTTCGCCGCCTGCTTTTGCGGCGAAAATTACTAAGTGAAGGAAGAAGGCCTT
>OMTP01000095.1 GCA_900313955.1 uncultured Lachnospiraceae bacterium
AAAGCACTTCCGGAGTGGACCTTTGAGGGGTGGCCGCGAAGGAAGTGCTTTTTCGGGACAGTTCTGGCTGACCCGTGAACAGTAACCTGTAACCAACAGCCCTCACGCAAATTTTGCAAAATCATCTCAATTTTTCTCTACAACATGGTATACTATGGGGTATGAAAGAAATGCATAAGGAGGGCAAGGCTATGAAAAGTGCGGGTTCTGTGAATTTTATGGACAACGGGCAGCTGCTGCCGCTTGATGAGGTCAATGGATTTCAAGTGCGGCCGGGCTACTATGAACTCATGGGAGCCAGTGTGCTCTCCTGCGGCGTTAATTTTACGGTCGAGACCAAGGAGGGAACCGGTGTCGAGCTGTTGCTCTTCCACAGAAAAGAAAATGTCCCCTACGCGATCATCCCCTTTCCTAAAGAATATAAGATCGGCTGCGTCTACTCCATGATTGTCTTCGGCCTCGATGTCGAAGAGTTCGAGTACGCCTACAGGGTCGACGGACCCTATGACCCCTCGAAAGGGCTCCTCTTTGACAAGCGGAACATTTTACTCGACCCCTACGCGAGGGCAGTCACCGGCCAGAGCCAGTGGGGGGTCAAGGACGTGCCCGGGCATTTTTATAAAGCGCGTGTCGTCAAGCACAATTTCGACTGGGGCAAGGACACCAACCCGCTTCTGCCGACTGAGGATGTCATCATTTACGAGCTTCATGTGCGCGGCTTCACCAAAGATCCGTCATCGGGAGTCAAGGCGCCCGGGACATTTGAAGGCATCAAGGAAAAAATCCCTTACCTCAAAGAGCTGGGGGTGACTGCCGTCGAGCTCATGCCCATTTTCGAATTCGATGAGATGCAGGACGCGAGAACGGTCGACGGGCATCATCTGCTCGACTACTGGGGCTACAACCCCATCAGCTTCTTCTCACCCAACACAAGTTACGCCTCACAGATCGAGTACAACCGGGAGGGCCTCGAGCTCAAGAACCTGGTCAAGACGCTCAATCAGAATGGCATCGAGGTCTATCTCGACGTTGTCTTCAACCACACGGCTGAGGGAAATGAGAACGGTCCCACCTTTTCCTTCAAGGGGTTTGATAACCGGATTTATTATATCCTCATGCCGGGCGGCTACTATTATAATTTCAGCGGCTGCGGCAACACGCTCAACTGCAATCACCCCATGGTTCAGAAAATGATCCGCGACTGTCTCCGCTACTGGACGGTGGAGTTTCACATTGACGGCTTCCGTTTTGATCTCGCCTCGATCCTGGGACGCGGACAAAATGGCGCTCCCCTGTCAAGTCCCCCCATTCTCGAGGATCTGGCCGGAGACCCGATTCTCTCGGACGTCAAGCTCATCGCCGAGGCCTGGGACGCGGGCGGACTCTACCAGGTCGGCAGCTTCCCGGCATGGAAGCGCTGGGCCGAATGGAACGGCCGCTACCGTGATGACATGCGCGACTACTTAAAGGGCGATTTCACAAAAGCCGGCACGGCTGCCCTCCGCATGAGCGGCTCGCCCGACCTCTACCCGCCGGCTGTCCGCGGCACTTCCGCCTCGGTCAACTTTCTCAACTGCCACGACGGCTTCACTCTCTATGACATGTACGCCTACAATGAGAAGCACAATGAGGAAAATGGCTGGAACAGCACGGACGGAGCCAATGACAACCGCAGCTGGAACTGCGGTGTCGAGGGTGAGACGGATGACCCCAAGGTAAATGCCCTTCGGAAAATGCTCTGTATGAATGCCATGACCGCTCTTATGATGAGCCGGGGTATGCCCATGTTCTACGCCGGAGACGAATTTCTCAATTCCCAGGGCGGCAACAACAACGCCTACTGTCAGGACAACGAGATCTCCTGGCTCAACTGGGCCGACCTCGAAAAGAATCACGAGCATTTCGAATATACCAAGTTCATGATCCGCTTTAGAAAAGCCCACAAAGTCATTTCCCGCTCGGGACACCCCAGTGTCGCCGGCTTCCCCGACCTCATGGTCATCCGCCCCGGCCAGACCACTAAGGTCATGGGCATCGTCTACGCCGGCCGGGATGCCTACGACTCCTCGGACGACATCGTCGGATGTGCTTTCAACGTCTTCTGGGAACCCCAGATGCTCTGGATGCCTTCTCTGCCCGACGGTATGCGCTGGTACATGACCGCCGACACCTCCGGCACAGTCATCCCCACCCACTTCAAGGAAGACTACCGCGCCTACCCCATCGATGAAACCTGTGTGCTCCCCGCCCGAAGCGCCATCGTCTTCATCGCCAAGTAAACATCCGATGCCTGTCACGTACTGGTCAGCCAGAGCCGCCTCGAAAAAGAACTTCCTTCGCGGCCTCTACGCTCCGCTTCGGTCGGCTGCTCTTCGAACGTCCACTGGACGTTCAGCGCCCCTCAAAGGTCCACTCCGGAAATGCTTTCCAAAGGGCTCCCATTGGCTGACGAGTGAACAGTAACCAATGGAGAAAATTCTCAATTGTCTGGTGACAGGCACCTTTCCTTGTGGTATAGTAGCGGTACGACAATGAGATACGGGAAAGAAAGGAGAGACCCCCTCTCCTTCCTTTCCCGTATTTTTTGTAATTTCCAGATAGTTTAACGCCTCTACCTGCTCCGAGCAGATAGGGGGCTAACTCAGTTCAGAAAGGATGATTGCTATGCTGCAAAGGCCAAGAAGATTACGTGAAAATGATGTGATTCGCCGCATGGTGAGGGAGACGCGGATGGATCCGTCCTCTCTCATCTATCCCATGTTCGTCATGGACGGAGAAAATAAGGTGGAAGAAATCCCTTCCCTGCCGGGCCAGTTCCGCTACACGGTCGACCGCATGGGGGAGAAACTGGAGTCTCTCATCAGGCATGGGGTCAACTCTGTCCTGCTCTTTGGCATTCCCGCGGTCAAAGACGAGTCTGGTTCCCAGGCTTACGCGCCTGACGGGATTGTGCAGAGGGCAATGACAAAGGCAAAGGAAGATTTTCCGGATCTCTATATCATCGGGGATGTCTGCATGTGCGAGTACACGTCGCACGGCCACTGCGGCATCCTGCACGAGCGCGCGGTTGGCAATCAGGCTGAACTCCATCCCCGCCACACCGTCGTCGATGTCGACAACGACCCGACCATCAGACTCATGGCCAAAATCGCCGTCTCCCAGGCCCGCGCCGGTGCCGACATGGTCGCCCCGTCGGATATGATGGACGGCCGCGTCCTTGCCATCCGCCAGGCACTCGACGCCGAGGGCTTCGACTATGTCTCCATCATGTCCTACGCGGTCAAGTACGCCTCCGCCTTCTACGGTCCCTTCCGCGACGCCGCCGGCAGTGCACCGGCCTTCGGCGACCGCCGCTCCTACCAGATGGACTACCATAACATCCGCGAAGCCATGAAAGAAGCGAAAACCGATGTCGAGGAGGGTGCCGACATCATCATGGTGAAGCCGGCCATGAGCTTCCTCGATGTCGTCGCCCGCGTCCACGACGCCGTCGATGTCCCGATCGCCACCTACTCCGTGAGCGGCGAGTACGCCATGGTCAAAGCTGCCGCCATGAAAGGCATGATCGACGAGAAACGCATCATAAGCGAGATGGCCGTCAGCGCCTACCGCGCCGGTGCCGGCATCTACATCTCCTACTTCGCTGAAGAACTGGCCGACCTCATGCGCGAGGGTTATATCGGCTGAGGACATGGGACGCGGCAAATGCTCTCGATAAAAAATGAGTCCACTTGCTCTTACAGTTCGCGGGTCAGCCAGGGCTGAGCGATTGGATAGCGCCCCCTACGCGACATCCCCATGAAGATCCACTTTGGAAGCGCTTTCCAACCGCTCATCTGTCTGACGAGTAAGTGAACCCTCTAGCGTTACTGTTCACGGGGGGTCACTTCGCCGCTTCGCACAAAGGCCTTCTTCCTTCACTTAGTAATTTTCGC
>OMTP01000143.1 GCA_900313955.1 uncultured Lachnospiraceae bacterium
GGACCTTTGAGGGGTGGCCGCGAAGGAAGTGCTTTTTCGAGACAGTTCTGGCTGACCCGTGAACTGTAACGTTGCATTTTTCTATTTATGCAAAACATTAAAATTACAGTATAATCCTCAAAATCATATGCTATAATGATTAGTAACGCACTTGTGCGCAGATCTTTCATCGTAACGATTCAGGAGAGCATCTATGCTCCGAAAAAAAATCTGGATCTTTACCTTTAGTTTATCATTTTCGAGGTGAATCATGTATCAAGTCGAATTCAATCATCCGGTTCACATTCATTTTATTGGAATCGGAGGAATCAGCATGAGCGGTCTGGCAGAGATCCTGCTTGGCCGCGGTTTTACAATTTCCGGTTCAGACGCCAGGGAATCTCCCCTGACGGATCATCTGGTCGAGAAAGGCGCCAGGGTCATCATCGGCCAGAAGGCTGAAAATATTGTTCCCGGCATTGACTGCGTCGTCTACACGGCAGCCATTCATCCGGACAATCCGGAGTACAAAGCTGCCGAGGAGGCCGGCATTCCCATGCTGACCCGCGCCCAGCTTCTGGGAGAGATCATGAGAAATTATGATGTCCCCATCGCTGTCGCCGGAACCCACGGTAAGACCACAACGACTTCTATGGCCTCCCACATTCTCATGAAGGCTGGGCTCGATCCGACCATCACGGTCGGCGGCATTCTCCCGGCCATCCATGGAAATATCCGCGTCGGCCACTCCCAGAATTTCATCGCCGAGGCCTGCGAGTACACCAACAGCTTTTTAAGTTTTTATCCCAAAATCGAGCTCATCTTAAATGTAGACGCCGATCATCTGGACTTCTTCAAGGATATTGACGACATCGCCAGGAGCTTCCACCTCTTTGCCGAGAGACTCCCGGAGGACGGAACTCTCATCATCGACAAGGATACTCCCAAGTATCCAGTTGTCATCGACGGCATCAAGGCGGAGATCATCACCTACAGCATGGTCGATGACACAGCGGATTACACCGCTAAGGACATCATCTATGATAAGAAGGGATGCGCAAGCTTCACGGCTGTCGAGCGCGGCACCGAGCTCGGCCGCTTCACTTTAAATGTCCCGGGCGTCCACAATGTCTCCAACGCTCTGGCTTCGATCGCTTTAGGCCGCAAGCTCGGCATTGGCTACGAGGTCATCTCCCAGGGTCTCCTCGACTTCAAGGGCACAGAGAGAAGGTTTGAGTTCAAGGGCATGCTGAACGGCTTCACGATCATCGATGATTACGCTCATCATCCGACGGAGATAAAGGCGACGCTTACGGCTGCCAAAAATTATCCGCACAAGGAATTATGGGTGGCATTCCAGCCCCACACGTACACGAGAACCAAGGCTCTCCTGCCGGATTTCGCCGAAGCGCTCTCTTATGCCGACCACGTGGTTTTAGCTGATATCTACGCGGCCCGCGAAAAGAACACGATTGGGATCTCCTCCGACGATCTCCGCAAAAAGATTTCTGACCTGGGAACAGACGCCCACTACTTCCCGACTTTCGCCGAGATCGAGAACTATCTCAGGGCCAATGTAAAGCCCGGCGATCTTCTCATCACCATGGGTGCCGGCAATATCGTCGAAGTCGGCGAAGAAATGCTCAAAGTATAAATTAGCTCCGCTCCTGCCATTACCACGGATGGGGCTGGCGGCTCCGCAAAAAGCCCTTCCCTTCCCTTCGGGTTTAGTAATTTTCGCCGCAAAAGCAGGCGGCGAAAATCGAATGCGCCCGAAAGGAAGGGCTTTTTGTTCCACCGCTTAGCCCCATACGGGTGGATCTGCTCCCGCTCCGCAGGGAAAAGTCAGACAATCGACTATCCACTGAAATCACAATGTATCCACAGCCTTGCGGGCGAATTGTGGATGATATTGTGGATTTATGGGGTGCCTTTCTGTGCTATAATGCTCTCACTATCCATCCATTTTCCTGCGGATGAAGAGGTGCGCGGTCCCGGCTGCGCATTTCCTCATCCGGCTTCTCAGAAAGGGCATGCCATGATACGAATCCATTCTTGTTTCACACAAGACGTCACAGTGGTCTCCAACGAATTTCTGGACCACTTTCTTCCGGCCGCAAATGGGGATTATCTGAGGGTCTACCTGTATCTTCTCCGCATCGCTGGCATGAAGGGGGATTCTATGAGTCTGGGCTCCATCGCTGACCGTCTCAACCTGACGGAAGGAGATGTGCGCCGCGCCCTCTCCTACTGGGAGAAGGAGCATGCCCTGACCCTCGGCTATGGCGGCGACGGCGCGATCACCGAAATTGCCTTTGCTAACTTCTGCAATCCCGGCTACAGTCCGGATGCTGCGGTCCATAAAGAAGCCCCGGCAGAGAAAGAAGATGCAGATCTCCCCCATGTTGAAGATCCTACGGAGGTAAATTCCTCTCCTGCCGAAAAATCCAAAGCTGCTCCCGCACAGGAAGAAAAGCCCCAGGAGATCAGCCGGGCCCGCATGGAGGAACTTGGCCAGAGGGAGGAGATCCGCGAACTCTTCTTTATCGCCATGCAGTATCTGGAGCGACCCCTCTCCCGGACCGAGATGCAGAAGATCTGCTACTTCTATGATGAGCTGCAGTTCTCACCTGACCTCATTGACTATCTTATGGAGTACTGCATCGGCCGCGGCCACAAGAGCTTCCGATACATCGAGAAGGTGGCTCTTGCCTGGAAGGAAGAGGGCATCGCAAGTGTCCACGACGCCAGGATTCATGTTGGCAGCTACCACAAAGAGTACTACGATATCCTGAAGGCACTCGGAATCAACAACCACCATCCGGTCGAAGCCGAGATCAGGATCATGAAGAAGTGGATCGAGACATGGCACTTCAACATGGATATCATCCGCGAGGCCTGCACGAGGACCGTCATGAACGCGACCAAGCCCACACTCAACTATGCCGACGGAATTCTATCACGCTGGTTTCAAAGCGGCGTGAAGACGCCTGATGATATCAAAGTGCTAGATGAGGAGCACGCGCGGCGCATGGCGGCATCGAGAGGCGAAGATTCCGCAAAGGATTCGAAGACGGTCGGCACGGTATCGAAGTCTGCCAGAGAAGCTCAGAATTTTGAGCAGAGAAACTACGACTACGCCGCGATCGAGCGGGCGCTCCTCAGGCAGTCGTGACGACGGGGCAGGGATATTCCTGCGAAACGGATATAAAAAGAGGGAGCCAAAGACAATGATCCCTTTGGATCCCGGCAATGACGATGAGGGTAACTATGGCTTTAACAAATGCCCAATATGACAAGATTATGCGGCGCTATGATGAAGTGAGGGAGCGGCACCGCCATGAACTCCTGGAGAAGGAAAAGCGCATTTTCAGTGAGATTCCTGAGATGAAAGCGCTGCAGGATAAGGTCTCGGAGGTCAGTGTGGCCGAGGCGAGAAGGCGCATTTTACAGGGCAAAAAGGTCTCGGAAGACTATGCCGGGAAAATGCATTTTCTTAAGGAAAGAAAAAAACAGCTTCTTCTCTCTCACGGCTATCCGGCAAATGCACTGGAGCTGACGTACGACTGTCCCATTTGCAAAGATACGGGGCTGGTGGACGGACACAGGTGCTCATGTTTCCTCCACATGGCGGCCCAGGTGCTCTATGAGGAGAGTGAGCTGCCGGCAATTCTTGAAGAAGAGAACTTTTCTCACTTTTCATTTGACTGGTATTCTGATACAATCATGGATGGTTCTTCGGGCAAGAGCCAGAGAGAACTTGCGGAATACGCTGTCTGGTACGCAAAGAACTTTGCCAGGGGCGTGGGCACAAGCGGTGACAACCTCTACATCTACGGTAAGACGGGTGTGGGAAAGACATTTCTCACCCACTGCATTGCCAAGGACGCCATCGACCACTCGGCTTCGGTCGTCTGTGCGACGGCAGGGGGCCTCTTCCAGACTCTGACAAACACGCGCTTTCATCCTGACGCGGAGGGTCTCTCCTATGAGCGCCTGGTTCTGAGGACGGATCTCCTTGTCATCGATGATCTGGGGACTGAGTATCTGACCGGTCCCGGCCTTGAAGAACTCTTCCGGGTGCTCAACGAGCGCATCACGGGCAGGAAATCAACCGTCATTTCCACGAATCTGTCGATTGAAGCTTTAAGCAGACGATATGATGAACGGATCACATCCCGCATTCTCGACCGCTACAAAGTTCTGAAGCTGGATGCCAATGATATCCGCATATCCAGACAGTTATCAAAAGGGGGACAATCATGAGTGATAAGAAGGATACACAGGTGAAACCAGTGCTGGATTCAATTCCTGAGGGCCGCCTCGGGCTCATGCCGACAAAGAGCATGGAGGAATTCAGCAAGAAGGTAGATGCATACCTTGCCAGCTGGCGCAAAAAGAGGGTCGAGGACGGCATCGTTCCCAACAAAAACGGCTACGCGAGAGATTCCTACATTCTCCGCACCGAGACACCGCGCTTTGGCTCCGGCGAGGGCAAGGGTGCCATCAAGGAATCTGTCCGTGGCGAAGATCTCTACATCCTTGTGGACGTCATGAACTACTCCGTTACCTATAAAATGCAGGGCTTCGAGAATATCATGTCCCCTGACGACCACTTTGCAGACGTCAAGCGCCTCATCGGCGCCGCCGGCACAAAGCCCTACCGCATCAATGTCATCATGCCTTATCTCTACGAAGGCCGCCAGATCCGCCAGAACGGCCGCGAGTCTCTGGACTGCGCTTCTACTCTGCAGGAGCTGGTCAACCTTGGCGTTGAGAACATCATCTGTTTCGACGCTCATGACGCCCGCGTGCAGAATGCGGTTCCCATGTCCAGCTTTGAGACAGTAAGCCCAACGTATCAGTTTATCAAGAACCTGCTCCGCTATGCACCGGACATTCAGGTTGACTCCGACCACCTGGTCGCCATCAGCCCGGACGAGGGCGGCATGAGCCGCGCCGTCTATCTGGCCAATGTCCTCGGCGTCGACATGGGCATGTTCTACAAGAGGCGCGACTACACAACCGTGGTCGGCAACTCCCATCCCATCGTCTCCGTCGAATACCTGGGACCGTCCATCAAGGGCAAGGACGTCATTATCATCGACGACATGATCTCCTCGGGCGACGCTGTTCTCGAGACCGCAAGCCTCTTAAAGCAGAAGGAGGCAAGGCGAGTCTTCATCTGCTCGACCTTCGGTATCTTTACGAATGGTCTCGTCCCCTTCGACGATGCTTACAAGAGGGGGATCTTCGACAAGCTGATCACGACGAACCTGGTCTATCAGTCGCCGGATCTCTTAAAGCGCGACTACTACGTCAACTGCGATATGTCCAAGTATGTGGCTCTCATCATCGATACGATCAACCACAACGCATCCATTTCCCACCTCCTCAACCCGGTCGACCGGATCAACAAGGTGCTCGAAAAGCATGCCAACCACCAGATCGTCTGAAATCACCCCGCCTTGTGTGGCGGGGTTTTTTGTTCCTGTTCACGGGTGGGTCACTTCGGTGCTTCGCACAAAGGCCTTCTTCCTTCACTTAGTAATTTTCGCCGCAAAAGCAGGC
>OMTP01000198.1 GCA_900313955.1 uncultured Lachnospiraceae bacterium
CACCTAAAATGTGGCGGAAAATATGTGTTGACCTATCTTGACACAAGCTGATGAGGCTCACCGACTGAACGAGAAATCGGGCATGTTCCACAACCTCGGTGTAAACCAGATTAAAGAAATTATTCATGCTGCAATCTGTTCTGTGTTCTTCATCGACGATCATCAGAGAGTCACTATGCAGGACATCGGTTCCGTTGAGGAAATAAAAAAGTGGGCAGCCGAAGAAGGTTCTGAGGTCACAGAAATGGAGCTCTTCTCTCAGTTCCGCTGCGACGGTTCCAACGGCTATCTGGCCTGGGTAGACAATACCCTTAGCATTGCTGAGACGGCAAATTTCAATCTTGAGGGAGTCGATTACGATATCCGCATTTGTGACAGCCCCGAGGAAGTCCGTCACTTAATTGTTGAGAAGAATAAGATAGCCAATCGTTCCAGAATTTTGGCTGGCTATTGCTGGGACTGGCCCAAGGACGAACGAAACAACACAAATTATCACGACATAAAAATCGGTGATTTCGAGATGAGCTGGAATCTTGACGGCGGCCAGGCCTTTGCACTAAGCCCAACCTCAGTAAATGAGGCCGGCTGCATCCATACCACGCAGGGATTGGAATTTGATTATGTCGGAGTCATCATGGGTGATGATATCCGCTACGAAAACGGTCACGTCGTCACCGACGCCTCCAAGCGATCCTCTATGGACCGCTCCATGGCTGGCTATAAAAAGCTTTTGAAGTCGGATCCAGAAGAAGCGCAGCGCCGTGCGGACGAAATCATCAAGAATACCTACCGCACCCTCATGACCCGCGGCATGAAAGGCTGCTATATCTACTGCACAGACCCCGGAATGCGCCAGCATCTCAAGGCCAGTTTGCAAAGATGAGAGATTCACCAAGGAAGGTTCTCGATCTCTAACAAGTGTATAAATGACTTGCCCTTGGCAGTTTTGAAGAACTGTCACCGGAGGATTAAAATCATTGGGAGAATTATGCTCTTCGTTGTACTTACGCACAGCTGCATGAAATCGGGTAAGGGAGCGTTCGGAAAGAGACTGCTTTTCAGCGCTGGTTGTATGCAGTGCATACTGGAAAGGAACAAAACCGCCACGAAGAAACTCAATGAAATGCTGAGCGGTAAAACCATACGTCCTCATCAGGACATCAGCACAGAAATACAGTCGGATACCGGTTTTAGGTCTTGAGCATCCATCATTGCTGAAAAGAGGTGCAAACTTTGACTCATCAACCGAAGGATAGAAGTAATCGCCTACAAGTTTTGCTCTGGAGTGTTCCGAAGCTTTTCTGACTTGGTCATCAGCTGTGTATACCCGATCAAACATGCTGATCTGCTCTGGTCTTGTTTCTCTAAACATGGCAGGATTACCTTCCTTCGTATACAAGAATCTTATATTTTCTATAATACCACTATTTTGGGACTACAACCATCACGGTGGTGCAGCTTTTGGCGGGCAAATCATAGATGTACTCCTTTCGGTTTATTGTTTTTGGACAATTCAATTATACCAAGGATAAGGCATCTATGCCTTTTTTCTTGCCAGTTTTATTGAGTTTTCAAGGGTTTCCGCACCATTTCGGTGTGGGAAGTTTTAGTTAGTTAATGACATTGAGTAACTGTGCGGGTTTCAACCGCATTCACCGCTCTGCGGTGAATAATTCAGGGTAAAGATGTATCAGAAGATGGGATTCAAGGATCGGGCATTTCCGGCTCTGCCTGGGACGGAGAAGAATGGCACGAAATGACCTGCTCAATTTGAAGAGTCTGATCAGCAAGCTTCTTGTATCAAGTCCGTTCTTTTGGACGTCTCGCGTTGTAGAATTAAAGAAGGCAAGGCAGATAAATGGGATATTTGCAGGAGGACCGGGGATATGAAAAAAACACATTACACTATAGAAGAATTAAGAAAAATCGTCCGTCTGGAGGATCTTGGTACGGATATCTGGGAACCGGCTGGAGATGGAAAAGTTACCTGCGACGGCGTGTACAATATGACACTGGAAGACCTGCAGGCTGCGGTTGGTATGATCATTGAGAAAAAGCTGTCGCTTGCTGATGTCCTGAACTGGTATATGTGCCTTACGTCCAACCTTTCCGATGGAATCGGTCCGCAGGAAGTTATGAACTTCGAGTATGAGGACGAGGTTCCATGGTATGAATTCCCGGAGGATGAGCTTGGCGCCCTTGCGGATGTCTGGAGTCTGCTCTTCGAACTCGATTATGAGATCGATATGATGGAGAAAGAAGGAACCGGTGATCAGATCGAATCCGTGCGGAAAGCTGCCGAGTATATTTCCTGTTACGTAAAGAATCAGGGACTTCCGAAGGAACAATGGGTCTATCCCGATTATATGAAAGAAGGCTTTATCAGCGACCTTGACAGCGACGAGGCAATTGCGGCAGCCACCCAGGAAGAGCAGAAGCGTTTTGTGGCGTGGGTTGACGAACTTGCAGCAAAAGGAAATACGCGCGCTCTGCATGCCCGGTGTTACGGAAAATATACAGGCAATGCAGTCTATCAGCAGGATTTCATGTCGGCGCGGGATGACGCGGAAAAGCTGTTTGAGCTCACAGAGAATCCGCAGTATGCCAACACGCTTGGCTATATCTATTACTACGGCCGGTGCACCCATGGAGAACCGGAATATGACAAAGCTCTGACGTGTTTTACGTTTGGTGCGGCGAACGGTCTGTATGAATCAATCTATAAGCTTTCCGACATGTATAAGAACGGTTACGGTGTTGTCAAGAGTCCGGAAACAGCATACAACCTTGTCTCTATGCTTTATAACGAGCTATCTGCCAAATTTGAGGAACAGTTCGAAGAAGATCAGTTTGCGGACGTCGCGCTGCGAATCGGAAGCATGATCCTTCATGGAACCGGAACCCATCAGAGTGTTCATAATGGAGTCATTGCCCTTTTGGAGGCTGAATACGCGATCCGGAAGCGGATGAAAGAACATGATTATTACGGCGATAACGTGGTAGCCGCCAATATCCACCGCAGCCTGGCAGAAGCCAAAGAAATGCTCCCTCCGGAAAAAAATACCGGCAGGCATGCGGACTATTTTTTCTGGTCAGTGAAGAGACTGCTAAAAAATGACTATAAGATTCACTGGAAAGCCAAGCCTCTTAAGAACGGCAGATGGTCTGTTTCCTTCAGCAGAATCGCAAAGCGGAGTGAAGAGAAGCCAAGGAAACTATTTCTTGTCATACCGGAGATCTATTTCTGCGCATTTACCGATACGGTCAAGGGACACGTGACGCCGATTACGGGAGAAATGCCATCTGAAGGAAAGGCAGATTATCTGGATATTATTGAGGAAAATGATGAGGCGGTCACGGTTCTTTACTTTGACGATGAGCCGGTACTGAAGCTGAAGGGCAATGTATTTGAATGGCATATTCCGAAGCCGAAGAAGGCGAGTGGCAAGACTGTTCGTCTGGTTGGGATCACCTTTACGCCGGGCGGCAGACAGTATGATTACCTTTGCGATAGCGAGGATATCAGAGTCGGCGACAGAGTCATTGTGAATGGCTACGATGGAGAGACGGAGGTCATTGTTCAGAATATCAGCGACGTTCCGGAGGAAGAGCTCGCTCTGCCGCTGGAAAGGTATAAAAAGATCGAAAGAAAATTATGAGCAGTAAGAAATCTTTAAGAGAGACGAGTAAATTTATCAGCCTGATCCTGCGCTATGAGTTTGGAAGAAGCGAGAGAAGCATAGAACAAAGAGGCCGAGAATACTTCTGAAACAAAGTAAACTGAGGTGATGCTATGCGTACAGACAATATTGCGATGTTGCAGGATAGGCTCAGTATTCTGAAAAACGGTTATTTACCAGGAGATGGAATACAGTAGCCGTCGTCGCGGATGGTACTGCAGTATTAGGTCTTGGTGATATCGGGCCAAGGCCGGCGGTGCTGCTGTCGTCTCCACGGGTCGCTCGGACTTCCCGAACCAGGTCAACAACGTCTTTCACTTAGTAATTTTCGCTGCAAAAGCAGGCGGCGAAATGCGCTCCGGAAGAAGGCCTTTGTGCTCCGCGCCGGGGTGCCCCGTGAACTG
>OMTP01000092.1 GCA_900313955.1 uncultured Lachnospiraceae bacterium
GGCGCTGAACGTCCAGTGGACGTTCGTTTAGCGCCGACCGAAGCGGAGCGTAGAGCCGCGAAGAAAATGTTTTCCGAAGGGTTACCTGGCCGACCCGTGAACAGTAACGTTTTTTTCTCCACCTGGCTATACCCGTGAACAGTAACAGGCACAAAAAAAGCTGTTCCGCTTGAAAGGAACAGCTTTTTATGCGTCAAAGGTTCAATCAAAGACCAAGCTTAGCTGTGATCTCCTTGAGGGAGTTGCCGCTCTTGATGAACTCTGCGATCTCCTCATCGCTCATGATCGGAGTGTTGACCTTCTCAATTCCGCGTGCGCCGAGGACGCAGGGAAGAGAGATGCAGACATCGTCGAGACCAAACTGGCCATGAAGCATGGTGGACAGAGGCATCACAGTCTTTGCGTCATGAAGGATCGTATCAACGACATAGGCTGTTACGACAGAGACTGCGAAGAAAGTAGCGCCCTTGAGGCCGATGACCTTTCCGCCTGCACCGTGGACATCGGCGAGGATCTCCTCGTGAGACGGCCATGTGAGCTCAGGGCGGTCAGCGAAATACTTGTCGATGTTCTCGCCGTAGATTGTGCCACGGGACCACGGGATCATAGCGGTTGCGCCGTGCTCGCCGTAGACGTTGAGATGGATGTTCTTCGGGCTGACCTGAGCGTAGGTAGCTACCTCATCTCTTAAGCGGGCTGTGTCGAGAAGACATCCGGTACCGATGACCTGGCTCTCAGGAAGACCGGAAATCTTAAGAATGGTATATGTAATGATATCGACTGGGTTGGAGACGACGACATACTTTGCATCCGGAGAATACTTGACAACTTCCGGAATAACGGACTCGATGATCTCTACGTTGCCCTTGGCGAGGTCGATTCTTGTCTGGCCGGGCTTTCTTGCAGCACCGAGTGTAAAAATGACGATATCGGAATCAACGGTATCGGCATAGTCGCCGGCGATGACATCGACAGGCATGTCCATGACTGCAGCACCCTGACGAATGTCAAGAGCCTCGCCCTTAGCCTTGTCTTTGAAAATATCTACAAGGACGATCTGAGAAGCAAGTCCCTGAACTGCAATTGTGTGAGCGACAGTGGAGCCGACTCTGCCGGCACCCAGGATACTGATTTTAACACCTCTGTTCATAAAGGAACCTCCATATGCTTTAAAAATTTGGTAACCATGTAGGCAATTCTAAGCATGCGTAAATTGTACTATGAAAAGCCGTCACTTTCAAGTTCTTTTGCGCGAATGAGGGAAAGAACGCCTTGACTTGCTGTGATGGCAGTGGTATCCTTTCACTATCTTTCAAAAATATACAAGGAAACAAACTCAATGTACACAATCAGTGCGGACAACTTCTTTTTTGCGTTTTGGGGCTTTACCTTTACATACCAGGGTAAGGTTTCTTTGGCGTGAAGAGAAGACGGCAAGCATGCAAGTGTATATACTTGAGAAGCGTAAGCCCTGTGGTCTTTTCCGACCGCAGGGCTTTTTTGAGGGATTACGAAAGGAGAATATTCCCATGGTTATCATTTTGAAGCAGCATCCTGACGAGACACAGCTGGGCAGTCTTATGGACTGGCTCAAGAAGCAGAACATCCAGGTGACACCGACTGTTGGCGCCCATCAGACCATTCTTGGTCTGGTGGGCGACACGTCGTCAATCGACATGGACCTCATCTCAGCCCTTGACATCGTCGAGGACGTCAAGCGCGTGACAGAACCCTATAAGAAAGCCAATCGCAAGTTTCATCCCGATGATACGGTCATCGAAGTAGGCGGCACCCGGATTGGCGGAGGCAGTCTGACCCTTATTGCTGGACCGTGCTCGGTTGAGTCCGAGGAGCAGATTGTCGGAATCGCCAAAGCTGTCAAGGCGAGCGGTGCGACAGTCCTGCGCGGCGGCGCCTTCAAGCCCCGCACATCGCCCTACTCCTTCCAGGGAATGAAGCTTGAGGGAATCCGCCTTCTCCTTGCTGCCAGAGAGGCCACAGGCCTTCCCATCTGCACAGAGATTATGGACGCCTCTCAGCTGCCCCTCTTCGAGGATATCGACATTCTCCAGGTCGGTGCCCGCAACATGCAGAACTTCACACTCCTCAAGGAACTGGGAAAGACAAAGAAGCCGGTTCTCTTAAAGCGCGGCATGGCCTGCACTTACCAGGATCTTCTCATGAGCGCCGAGTACGTCCTCGCGGGCGGCAACCCCAATGTTATCCTCTGCGAAAGAGGCATCCGCACATTCGAGACGTACACGAGAAACACGCTGGATCTGGCCTGCATTCCTTCTCTGCGCCAGCTGACCCACCTGCCCATTATTATTGATCCAAGCCACGCGACAGGCAAGTCTGCCCTTGTCCCGTCCATGTGTAAAGCCGCTGTCGCCGCAGGTGCTGACGGCCTCATCGTCGAAGTTCACAATGATCCGCCTCACGCAAAGTGCGACGGCGCCCAGTCCATTACGCCGGCTGCTTTCGACAAGCTTTCCGGGCAGCTCAGGGCAATCAAGGAAGTCTGTGGGGAGGATCACAGAGATGTCATTATCTGATAAAACATTTTCTGAGCCGGAGTTCGTGGAGACCCCCTTTCCTTCAAGGGCTATGGTTGCCTGCCAGGGCATCAGGGGAGCTTACTCCCAGATCACGGCCCAGCGCCTTTTCCCCGAGGGCACTTTCATTTACTTCAAAAACTTTGGAGCCGTTGTGCGCGCCGTTCGCGAGGAGATGTGCGAGTACGGCGTCCTTCCCATCGAAAATAATACCTACGGCTCGGTCAAAGATGTCTATCGGCTTCTGAGTCGCGGCGAGGTCAATGTGGTCCGCGGCTACCGCCTGAAGATCGACCATGTCCTTCTTGCCAGGGAGGGCACGAGCCTTAAAGATGTGAAGAAAGTCATGTCTCACGAGCAGGCCCTGGGTCAGTGCGATGAGTTCCTCAAATCGCTGGGGGACAAGGTGGAGCTTGTCCCCGCCCTCAATACAGCGGTTGCCGCCCGAAGCGTAGCGGCTTCACCGGATCCCTACTGCGCCGCGATCTCGTCGCCCGAGTGCGCGGCACTCTACGGCCTTGCCATTCTCAAAAAGAAGATCGCTGACAATGATCACAACTATACTCGCTTTTTGTGCATCGGCAAGAAAAAGGCTGTCTACCCTGGAGCCAACCGCATCTCCATTATTCTGACCCTGCCCCATAAGCCGGGGACGCTGAGCCGCATCCTGAATGAGATCGCAGGTGCAGGACTCAATCTCTTAAAACTTGAGAGCGCACCAATCCCTGGCAAGGACTTCGAGTTCATTTTCTATATCGATATTGAGGGGTCGATTGAGGACCCCGCGACTGTGGCGGCACTGAAAAATATCCGCGAGGAGAGCACCGGATTTGCATTTTTAGGAAATTATGAGGAGCTCTCTGCCGAAAACATGGTATAATCGGGTTACGGTTCACAGTCCAGCAGGCGTGTGAACTGTAACATAATCGGTGAGAACTGCTTGAATGAAACATAAAGGATATTTCGAAATGGTCAAAACACTTCTATTATATGACGGGAAAATGAGCTCTGCGGAGAGGATCGCGGACCAGCTGAGCTATCTGATTGGAAATGCAAAGGTTCTTGAAGTGGCAGATGCACCGGCGGATCTTGGACCCTATAAGGGCTTCTGCTTTGTCTTTAATTTTTACGGGGCAGTGACCGCGGGCAGGATACGCTCTTTCATTGCCGAGCACACGGAAGAGCTGCAGAAGAGCCGCATTGCCATGGTCGGCATTGGCTTCTCGGATATGGGCTTCATGAAATATGTGGTCGACGTTGAGAAGGCGACGGGACTTACCTCGATTGAGGGGTATTTCCTGTCTTCCGACCGGGAGACCAACCGTGTCGGCTATGAGATTGGCCGCATGATGCAGGAGGCGGTGAAGCCGCTCGACGAGGGAGAGCTTCTTGCCGATATAGACGCCTTCATCAGGAAGCACAGCACATTGGCTCTGGCGACGGCAACGGACGGCTATGTCCGCTGTACGCCTCTGGAATTCAACTACATGAATGACATGTTCTTCATCATCACGGAGGGCGGCAACAAGTTCCGCGGTATTCTGGACAATGGCCGGGCCTCGGCCGCTATTTACGACGAGTACGGCAGTATGCAGGAGTGCAAGGGCCTGCAGATTCTCATGGATGCCCAGGTCGTGCCCTACGGCAGCAAGGAGTACTGGACGGTGATGGGGACGAAGAAGGTGACGGATGCGGATCTCGGAAGAATGCCGGTCAATCTCTTTGTCGTGCGTCTCGTTCCCCTCAAGTATGAGTACCTCGACACAGCGCTCTCGAAGAAGGGCTGCGATGCCCACCAGACGATTGTGACCCGCTTCATGAAGGATAACTGGAAGGCTGGAGCTGCCTTTGCCGAGGAGTCTTCCAGGGAGACGGAGGAGATCGGAAGTGCTCTCGAGGAGGCTGCTGACAAGTTTGCAGAGGAAGATGGGAAGACGACCTCCCCTGCCAATGGTTCTGTCCCGGAACCACATTCTGAGGATTCCTTCATGGAGGTCGGTGAGGAAGGTACTTCTCTTCCTGAGGAAGAAGCCAAAGAGGAGAGAGAGCCCGCGCCCCACATCGATGCTTCCTATGAGGAAGAGAAACTTTCTGATGGGGAGACAGATGCCGGTGATTTCTACGACGGTGATGACTTCTATGACGGCGATGACTTCTATGACGGCGATGACGATGAGCTGGAGAAGAAGCCGGATCTCCGGGTCGACGATGATGACCTCGACGACGAACCCCATGTCGAGGCTGAACAGGATTTGAAAAAGTCGCCATTTGAGTTCTATGATGAGGAAGATACCGATTCGGCTGACGATACGTCCGACGAGGAGAATGCGTCTCCGATTCTGGATGATATGGATTTCGATGATGACGATGACGACTTCGATTTCGGAGATATCGACGGATATGAAGATGAACAGTAAGGGAAAGACTGCCCGTTTCTACAAGTCACGTCTGACGGCGGCTGCGATTATTGCAGCCGCCGCCTGCTTTTTAAGATTTGCTGCGCGAAACAGGCAGGATTTTTCTGACGCATGGCTGCTCTATGTAAATCCCATTTGGGTCAACACTCTGGGCAGGATCGCGGGCCTTTTTCCATTTTCCCTGGTGGAATTTCTGATCTATGCAATCATTGTGGGCATCCTCTTTTTTATAGGGCGGACAATCTGTCTGGCTGCCTGGGGGAAGAGAAGGCAATCCCGAACGGATCCATTTTCAGCGTCAACTGCCGCTGCAGGGGTGCCCGACAGCGCTGCAGCCACCGGGGGGCATCCTTTGTGGACTGGATTCTTTAAACGCGGCGTAACCCGCATCCTCCTTCTGGCAGCGATCATTTTCTTCCTCTATGAAGGCGGGGAGGATGTCTATTTTTTCTGCACTCCATTTTCCACGACCTATGGCTACGGGAACGGCAGCTACTCGTCGGAGCAGCTGACCGAGGTGTGCAGATTTCTGGTGGATATGTGTAATACGTACACCGACAAGGTGGATCGGGATGAGGACAATCGCATGAGCCTGTTCCCCTATGCCAAGTGGCGTGCGCGGCAGGCCATGGAGAATCTGGGAGATGAGTATCCCATTCTCGACGGCTGGTATCCCAAAGCCAAAGGAGTCTGCATCTCCCGCCTTATGTCCAAGACCAATATGGCCGGCATCTACTCGGCCTATACATCCGAGGCAAATTACAACACAGAGATGCCGGCCTATAACAAGCCTTTTACCATGTGCCACGAGCTCTCTCATCTGAAGGGAGTTCTTCCTGAAAATGAGGCCAACTTCGCAGCCTATCTTGCCTGCGTCAGATCGGATCAGCCTGATCTTATTTACAGCGGCTGCCTGACAGGCTGGGTCTACTGTGGAAATGAGCTTTACAAGCGCGACAGGGAGGCCTGGCGGGAGATCGCGGTCACTCTGTCAGCGGGGGCCAATGCGGATCTGGAGTACAACACGGCTTTCTGGAAGCAATTCAGGGGTAAGGCGGCCGACGCGGCCGAAAAGTTCAATGATTCTTATCTAAAACAGGCAGGACAGTCCGCCGGAACGGAGAGCTACAATCAGGTTGTCGACCTCATCGTGTCCTATGAGACCGGGAAAAGTGGGCATTAGCAAAGCGCGATTGTAACTGTTCAGGACGGGCTCTTTGCGGAGAGAAAAACATGTCCTCAGCGGCGAA
>OMTP01000057.1 GCA_900313955.1 uncultured Lachnospiraceae bacterium
TGAGGTTTGTAAATTCTTTTTGAATCTCGAAAAATTATCTCTTTGAGAACTGTGGAGCACGACGAGCTTTCTTTAAGCCGTACTTCTTTCTTTCCTTCATTCTCGGATCTCTTGTGAGATAACCGCTCTTCTTGAGGATCGGACGATAGTCCTCGTCAACCTTGACAAGAGCACGAGCGATGCCGTGACGGATTGCGCCAGCCTGGCCGGAAGCGCCGCCGCCATGAACGAAGACCAGAACATCCATCTTGTCAGCGTTCTCTGTCGCTGTGAGCGGCTGACGAACGATGACCTTTAATGTATCCTGATCAAAAAAGTCATCGATATCTCTCTTGTTCACTGTGATCTTACCTGTGCCCGGAGCAAGATAAACTCTGGCGACAGACTTCTTTCTTCTACCTGTACCGTAATATCTTTCAGATGCCATCTCGAACCTCCCTATCAATCAAGTGTCAGGACTTCCGGCTTCTGAGCTGCCTGCTCATGATCCGGTCCAGCATATACGTGAAGCTTCTTGAACTGTGCGTCGCCCAGAACACCGTGCGGGATCATGCCACGAACAGCGTGCTCTACAACTCTCTCCGGATGTGTGTTCATCATCTCGCGAAGAGTTGTATACTTTGCTCCGCCGACAAACTTGGAATGTGTAAAGTAGATCTTCTGATCCATCTTCTTTCCTGTCACAACAACTTTGGATGCGTTGGTGATGATAAGGAAATCACCTGTATCTACATACGGAGTATACTCCGGCTTATTCTTTCCTCTTAAGATGTTGGCTGCTTCTGTTGCAAGACGGCCAAGTGTAAGTCCAGTAGCGTCGATCACATACCACTTGCGCTCGACTTCTCCCGGTTTAGCCATAAATGTTTTCATGGTTATTCCTCCAATAAATCGTTCGTCACATATGTATCATTCATAAAACCGGATCCATGCCATCCATGTCACCGGGCATGCCGCTTATCGACGCCGGGGCAGGCTCGCTAAGGGGCATAGAAAAAATGCGGCCGGGAATGTCGCACCATGATAGTTTACGATACGCCCGGCCGTGTGTCAAGGGGTAAATTTAATTTCCGTACTCCAGAGAAATCTGATCAAATTTGTGAAGAAGGTCGTGGATGTCGAGGTTCTTCTTTTCGTCGCCCTTCATGTCCATGATGGCTTCACCCTCATGCATCATGAGAAGGCGGTTGCCGTACTCCAGAGCGTAGCGGAGATTGTGAGTGACCATGATGGTCGTGAGATGTTTCCCAGCGACAATACGGCCAGTCAGCTCCATGATGATCTCCGCGGTCTTTGGGTCAAGGGCAGCAGTGTGCTCATCGAGAATAAGAAAGTCAATCGGCGTCATGGTCGACATGAGAAGGGCAAGCGCCTGTCTCTGACCGCCCGACAGAGATTTGACCTGAACATCCATCTTATCTTCGAGGCCAAGTCCAAGAGGAACCAGCATGTCGTGGTAGGCGTCGCGTCTGTCCCTGTCGGCACCACGTGTCAGGTTGTAGGACCGTCCCTTATTTTCAGCAAGGGAGAGGTTCTCCATGATCGTCATCTCCGGACAGGTCCCGAAAGCGGGATTCTGGAAGACGCGGCCTATTTTCTTCATACGTATGTAATCTTTATCGCGCGTGATGTCGCGATCATTCATGATAATGCTGCCAGAATCTACATCGATGGAACCGCAGATGATGTTGAGCATCGATGTTTTTCCGGAACCATTGGAACCGACGACGGAGACAAATTCACCGTCCTCAATCTTCAGATTAAAATCCTTAAAAAAGACCAGCTCGTTGACAGTTCCCGGATTATAGGTCTTATGGATATGTCGAAGTTCAAGCATCAGTCACTCGCCACCTTTCTCTTTTTATCCATGGAAATGACTAAGATAATAAGGAAGAGGACCGATGTGATCATCTTCATGTCGTCCGCATTTTTCAGGAAATGCACGGCCAGAGCGACGCACGCCTTGTAAATGACTGAGCCGATGATGACGGATGTCGTGACACCTATGACATTTGTCTTCTTGCGAAACAGAGTCGTTCCGATGATGACGGAGGCAAGGCCGATGACCATGGTGCCTGTACCCATGGAGACGTCGGCATATCGCTGCTCCTGGGCGTAGAGACAGCCGCCCATGGTGCACAAGCCGTTACAGAGGGCAAGGCCCAGAATCTTGACGCGGCCCTTGTCGACGCCGAGAGCTGTGACGATCTTGTCGTTGCTGCCGACCGCGCGCAGCAGGAAGCCGGACTTGGTCCGCAGATACCAGTCAAGAAGGAGCTTCACCACAATGACGATGACAAGCAGGATGATGACAGCCTTCCATGCGTCAAGGCCTCCCCCAAAGACAGCATTGACTGCGGGATTGTCGAAGATCGTGTCATTGCTGTAGAGAGGAATATTGGCTCTGCCCATGAGGCGCAGGTTGACCGTGTAGAGCGCCGTCATCATGATGATGCCGGAGAGCAGGTCGCGCACGTGAAGTTTTACGTGAATGACGCCTGTCAGCATACCGACGAAGCATCCCGCCAGAAACGATACGGGCAGCGTCAGGATCGCAGGGGCTCCCTTTGTGATCATGACAGCCGCAATGGCAGCTCCGAAGGGGAAGCTGCCATCGACTGTCAGATCAGGGAAGTCCAGGATTTTATAGGTGATGTAGATGCCCAGAGCCATGACGGCATAGATGAAGCCCTGCTCCAGAACACTGATAAAAAGTGCCATTTCTTACTCCTTGATCTGATCGTTTTTTGGGGTACTATTCAGGATGTCTCAGTCCTGTGTGGACTTGGTGATTGTGTCGAAGACCTGCGTCTCGCTGTCATTTAAGTAGTCATCCGGGACTGTGATATTGAGGGTCTTGGCAACAGCTGTGTTGATGTAAGCGCTCGGCTCCGTGATGGTCTCAAAGTTCATCTCGGATGCCTTTGACTCGCCCTTTAAGACCTTGCCAGCCATCTCTCCGGTCTGCACGCCGAGAGCATGATAATCAAGACCTTCACAGCCTACACAGCCGGCCTTGACCTGATCAATCTCGGAACCGAAAACCGGGATGCCTGCTTTATTGGCAGCATCAAGCTCCGTGGAGAGAGCCTGAACAACTGTATTATCGGTCAGATTGGAAATGCAGTCGACCTTGGATGCAAGATCGCTTGCCGCCATCGGGACATCCGACAGCTGGCTGATTGCGGAGTCGACGATCTCAAAATTGTACTTGGGAGCCAGCTCCTTGTAAATGGCGATGGTTGCATCTGAGTTGGTCTCGGAAGATGTGTGAAGGATACCGATGGTCTTGGCGTCCGGAAGGAAGGCGCGGATCATCTTGAGCTGGGCTTCAACCGGAAGCGCATCGGAGGTTCCTGTGATGTTGCCGACAGGGCTGCCGTCCTCCTTGGCCAGCTGCGCTGCGATCGGATCGGAAACTGCCGTGTAGATGACAGGGATCTCTGTCTTGGCTGCAGCTGTGTAGGCTGCCATAGCGGACGGTGTCGCAATGGCGCAGATGAGATCATCCCCGGAGGAGACAAAGCTCTGCGCAATGGTCGCCGCCGTACCTGTATCCGCATTGGCGTTCTGCAGATCGAAGGTCGTGTTCTTGCCCTCGACAAAGCCCTCGTTGGCCATGCCCTCGATAAAGCCCTCGCGGCAGTCGTCAAGAGAACCGTGCTCAGCGAACTGTGAGATGCCGATCTTATGCTCTCCGCTCACAAGCTCCGACGCAGAAGTCGGGCCGTCAGCTCCTCCCACGGCAGAGACGCCGGAGGATGCCTCCGATGTTGTCTCAGCTGTGCTCACTACAGAAGAAGCCGCTGAAGATGCGGTCGATGTCGAAGATGTGGTTGAAGAACCGCATCCGACCATGGAAACTGCGAAAATACCTGCCATAATCATTGCAGCGAATCTCTTTTTCATTTTGTTTTCCTCCTTGTGGATAGATGATGTTGTATCTGCAAAGGATTCTCTTTTCAAGGACTTGCCATGTCCTCATACATCCATCTGCAAACAAAAAATCGTCTCAGATATATACTATCTGAGACGATAATAAAAACTATTTTACCGCGGTGCCACTCAGTTTACCGGCCATCACCGGTCACTTAAATGTCTCAGCCTCAAAAGTCCATTCCCGCAATTCGTGTCCGTCGCACATCCCACCGCCGCGCGCTCTCTCTTCGGTGTCCCTCGCAGTACTCCTCTTTCTCATCGGCCGATTCCTTATTCAATTCTTTGTCATCATACACTTATCGTCTGAACTTGTCAAGTCAGGATATTCAATCCTCTCCAGGACCAGGCCTTTAGCAAGGGCCGTGGGACCCGCGGCCTTGCGGTCGCGCGCTTCGATAATCTCCCGCATGTGCGAGGGAGGATAAAAGCCCTGGCCGACTTCCATAAGGGTACCGGCAATGATGCGGACCATGTTGTAGAGAAAGCCGTTGCCCGTGATCGTAAAAGTCAGGCGGTCTCCCGTGCGGGCGACTTCGGCACTGTATATCGTGCGAATCGTCGTTGCACTCGAATTGCCCGCAGCGCAGAAGGACAGAAAGTCGTGCTCGCCCACAAGGAAAGACGCAGCTTCGTTCATAGCCTTCTCATCGAGCGGATAATAGCAGTGGGTCTCGAGATTGCGAAAAAGGGGATCCGGGTGGGTGCGATTGAGGATATGGTAGGAATACGTCTTGATCGTTGTCGTGTAGCGCGGGTGAAAGTCATCCGGCACCCGGCGCGACTCCACGATGCGGATGTCCATGGGCAGGCGCGCGTTGACCGCGAAAGCGATTCTGGACGGCTCAATCCGCGTATCCACATCAAAAACAGCTACATTTCCATGCGCGTGTACCCCCGTGTCCGTCCGGCTGGCTCCTATTGTCTTCATTTCCTTCTTAAAAAGATCGCTCAGCGCCGCATTGACCGTATCCTGAACAGAGTTGGCATTATTCTGGCACTGAAAGCCATGGTAGTTTGTCCCGTCATAAGCTATTTTCAGGAAAATGCGCATTTATCTTTCTCCTCAGAGCAGAAACAATGTACCATAAGCGACCCTGGAGAAAATGCACAGGGCCAAATAGAGGCACATGAGCAGGTAGGCATTGAAATCCCTCTTCGCGTACTTGAGCGGTTTCATGCGAGTGCGGTCGCCGCCGTGGTAACAGCGGGCCTCCATGGCCATAGCCAGATCATTGGCCCGGCGGAAAGCCGAGACGAAGAGGGGTACAAGAAGAGGCATCATGGCCCTGATCCTCTGGATAAAGTTGCCGCTCTCAAAGTCGGCGCCGCGGGCGATCTGCGCCTTCTTGATCTTGTCCGTCTCCTCGGTCAGAATCGGAATGAAGCGCAGGGCAATCGACATCATCATGGCGATCTCATGCACCGGAACGTGAAAGACCCCGAGGAAGGTGAAAAGATTCTCCATGGCATCCGTGAGCGCGGTCGGAGTTGTCGTCAATGTCATAAGCGACGCTCCGATGACCAGAAAAACAAGACGCACAGCCATGCGGACCGTGAGACGGATCCCCTCCTCCGTGATGTGAAGAGGACCCAGCGTAAAGACAACCGTGCCGCGCGTCAGAAAAAGGTTGAAAACAGCCGTGATGATCAAAATAAACCACACTGCCTTCATGCTCTTTAAAAGAGTGGAAAAGGGAACTCTGGAGATGGCCATGAGCGCAACCAGCGTCGCAACGGCGATTCCATAACCCAAAATGCCCCTAACCAGAAAAAGGGAGACGATATAGACGATCGTCCAGATGAACTTGACCCGGGGATCCAGCTTATGGAGAATCGAGTTCGTTGGATAATATTGACCAATAGAAATATCCATCAGGCCTCATCCCCCTTTCTCTTTTTCAGTGCCTCAAGAATGCTGTCCCTTGCCTCCGCAACCGTAGTCGCCGTGACATCGGCATCAAAGCCCCTGTCCTTCAGCGTATGCATGAGGTAAGTGACCTCCGGTGCCGCAAGTCCCATCGTCTCCAGGTCTTTGTAGTGAGTGAAGACTTCGCGGGGAGTCCCGTCATAGGCGATCGTTCCCCTGTCGACAACAAGCAGGCGGCTGGCGTAAGAGGCCACATCCTCCATGCTGTGCGATACCAGAATCACAGTGATCCCTCTGTTCGCCCTCAGGCTGCTGATCATGTCGAGAAGCTCCGTGCGTCCGGCAGGATCAAGGCCCGCCGTCGGCTCGTCAAGAACCAGCACATGGGGATCCATGGCCAGAACTCCGGCGAGAGCAACTCTCCTCTTCTGTCCTCCGGAAAGCTCAAAGGGAGAGGAAGCATAAGAAGACTCCGGCAGCCCTACCTCTTCAAGTGCTCTCTTTGCCCGCTCTTCGCACTCTTCCTTCGAGAGCCCCTGATTTTTGGGTCCAAACTCCACATCCGTCAGGACATCTGTCTCAAAAAGCTGGTTCTCGGGATATTGGAAGACAAGTCCCACATGAGTGCGCAGTTCCTTGCGGTTGTACCCCCTTGCCCAGACGTCCTCGCCCCTGTAGAGAACCTGACCGGAGACTGGCTGAAGAAGAGCATTGAACATCTGTATGAGGGTCGACTTGCCGCTGCCCGTATGGCCGATGATGGCGATAAATTCCCCCTCGTTGATTTGAAGAGAGATATTGTGAAGTACTGAGGCCTCATAGACCGTCCCGGCACTATAGGTATAACTTATGTCTTTTAACTCAAGCAGCATAGTGCGTCCACCAGTTCCTTCCTTGTGAGAATTCCATCCGGAAGAGGAACCCCTTCCTTCTTCAGTTCATAGGCAAGCTCTGTGATCTGCGGAACTGTCAATCTGTATTTTTTCAGCTCCTCCACCCGTGAGAAGATCTCTCTTGGCGTCCCCTGCATGACAACTCTACCCTTGTCCATAACAATGACGTCATCCGCACAGACAACCTCCTCCATGTAATGGGTGATAAGAATGACAGTGACTCCTTCTTTTTCATTGAGCTCCCGGACACAGGACAGAACTTCTCTGCGGCCATCCGGGTCCAGCATGGCTGTCGGCTCGTCGAGGACAATGCACTCCGGCTTCATGGCGACGACGCCGGCGATGGCAACCCTCTGTTTCTGCCCTCCGGACAGGCGGTCCGGATTCCTGTCGCGAAAGCCCAGCATGCCGACCTTGGCGAGGGCATCATCGACTCTGTGCCAGATATCCTCCGTGGGAATGCCCATATTTTCAGGACCGAAACCGACATCCTCCTCGACGACCATGCCTATGATCTGATTGTCCGGATTCTGGAAGACCATACCGGCCTTCTTCCGAATCTTCCACAGCTCCGGCTCCTCGGCCGTGCTGACGCCGTCCACATACATGGTGCCCGACGTCGGTACAAGAAGAGCGTTGATCTGCTTGGCCAGCGTGGACTTCCCTGATCCGTTGTGACCCAGAATGGCGATAAAGTCTCCCTTTTGGACATGAAGATCCACACCGCGAAGGGCATTCACCGTCTCCGGCGTCTCCGACTCATCAGAGTATCTCACATAATCATAACCAAGCTTCTCTGCCCTGATAATTTCCATTTTCTTCACCCCTTCAGATTGAATGAATGATCGTATCCCAGATCTCCAGTGTCCCCTCTTTCGTCACAGCAGAGAAAGGGATCACCGGATCTTCATGGGAGACCCGAAGGACGGTTCTCACCTGATCAAGCCTGGCCATCTGCTCGCTTTTTTTCACTTTGTCCTTTTTCGTCGCGATAATCACCGGTTTCTTGCCGGAAGACAGAATCCAGCGGTACATGAGGGCATCATCCTCCGTCGGATCATGGCGCATGTCCACAAGAAGGAAGACAACATCCAGACTCTTCGACGCATGGAGATATCTCTCTATCAGCTCTCCCCATTTGACCTTCTCCTCCTTGGAGCGATGCGCATAGCCGTAGCCGGGCAGATCGACCAGATAGACATCAGGGGCAAAATCTCCTCCCCGGGTCTCCCCCTTGTTGACATGATAATAATTGACGGTTGCCGTCTTGCCCGGCTGCGAAGAAGTCCTGGCCAGAGCTTTTCTTTGCACAAGACTGTTGATGAGCGAACTCTTGCCGACATTGGAGCGGCCGGCAAAGGCTATCTCAGGTCTTTGTGTCGCGGGCAGTTTGCTCGTATATCCGCAGACGGTCTCAAGTGTTACGTTCGTGATCTTGTACAAGGCTCTCCTCCAGTACTTCTCTCATCGTCTTCATATAGTGAATAGCAAGTCTTCCGGTGATCTCTTTTGAAATAAGTAAAACATCAGGCCTGTTCTTCTCAGGAACGAGGACATCGGTGATCCCTGCCGTGGCTGCGGCGAGCAGCTTCTCCTTGAGGCCGCCAATAGGAAGAACATTGCCCCGGAGCGTGATCTCTCCTGTCATGGCGACATTCGGCCGGACTGGGATATTGGCAACGGCGGACAGAATTCCCGTCGCCATAGTGATGCCCGCGGACGGTCCGTCTTTGGGGACAGCCCCCTCGGGAATGTGGAGATGAATATCATGCTCCTTGAAGAAATCCTTCGCGACCCCATAATCATCCGCAATGGAACGGACATAGCTGAGGGCGGTCGTCGCCGATTCCTTCATAACGTCTCCCAACTGGCCCGTGAGGACAAGTTCCCCTGCTCCCGGAAGAATGTTGACCTCGATCTCGAGCGTAACGCCGCCGACACTCGCCCAGGCGAGACCGCGCACGATGCCGACCTCCGCCTCCTGATTCGCCTTCTCCTCCTCATACCTTGGATTGCCCAGATAGGACTTGAGGCTCTTCTCTGTCACCCGGACGCTCTTCTTTCCATTTTTCAGGATCTCAAGGGCCGCCTTCCTGCATGTCTTGCCGATCTGGCGCTCCAGAGATCTCACACCAGCCTCCCTTGTGTAGGAGGCAATCATGGCCGTGAGCGCGCTGTTGGAGATGCGGAAATCCTGGTTCTGAAGGCCATTTTTTTCGATCTGCTTGGGAACCAGATGTTCTTTGGCAATGTGGAACTTCTCATTTGCCGTATAAGAAGAGATCTCAATGACCTCCATGCGGTCGAGAAGCGGTCCGGGGATGGACTGTATATCATTGGCTGTCGTGAGAAACATGACCTCGCTCAGATCAACAGGCAGCTCCACATAGTGGTCCTCAAAGTGACTGTTCTGCTCCGTATCGAGAACTTCCAGCAGGGCCGAGGCAACATCGCCCTTGTAGTCAGAGCTCACCTTGTCGATCTCATCGAGGACAACGAGCGGGTTCTTCACGCCGGCCTTCTTGAGGGCGTTGACAATTCTTCCCGGCATGGCGCCGATATAGGTTCTGCGGTGACCGCGGATCTCCGCCTCATCGCGAACTCCGCCCAGAGACAGCCTGACGTAGGGTCGATGGGTCGCCTCTGCCACCGACCGGCCGATCGAAGTCTTGCCGGTTCCCGGGGGACCAACCAGGCACAGAACCGGGCTGTCTCCCTTGCCGGTCATCTGGCGGACAGCCAGATACTCAAGGATTCTCTCTTTGACATCGTCGAGGCCATAGTGATCCCGGTTGAGAATAGCCTCGGCCTCCGTGAGATCCTTGCTGTCTTCGCACCGCTTGTCCCACGGCAGAGAGAGCAGTGTCTCTATATAGCCGCGAACAACCTGGCTCTCCGGAGACATGGCCTGCATGTTCTGGAAGCGGCTGATCTCCTCGCGAATTTTGTCCTTCACTTCATCAGAAGCCTCAAGTTTTTCGCACTTCTCCAGAAAAGAGGCTGCGTCACTGTCGAGAGGATCCTCGCCCAGCTCATTTTGAATGAACTTCAGCTGCTCTCGCAGAAGATACTCCCTCTGATTCTTATCTACCGACTTCTGAATTTTCGCCTGTACCTCATCGCGGTAGCCAAGCACATCCACTTCCGTCGCCAGAATCGATGTGAGGACCGCATATCTCTCCCTCAGAGAAATCGCTTCCAGGAGCTTCTGCATCCTGTCCGGGGTTGTGTTGATCTCTATGGACGCCTGGTCAACCAGGCTGTTGAGATCCGTCATCTCATTGAGTTCTGCCAGAAGTTCACCGCCGATCTGATGACTTGCCTTGTCATAGGCAGATAATAGATCCTTCAGGGCGCGGAGGCAGGCCTCCTCCTCGGCAGGAATAAGGACATCTCCTTCCCTGGCATACGGCATGACTTCTGCTGTCTTATACCCTTCTTCCTCTTTCGTGACAGAGAGAAGGCGGGCCCGGCAGAGACCTTCAACCATAAGCTGAATGCCTCCGTGCGTCGGCCGGGTGACCTGACGAATCCTGACTATGGTTCCGACAGCGCAGACATCCTTCCTATCCGGGTCCGCTTCTCCGGTCGTCACAAGCTTGGTCATGAAGAGCTTTTTCTCCCCCTCCATGGCCTTCTCAATCGCTTTGGTTGAACTTGTTCGGTTGATCTCAAAAGCCAGAAGCATGTCCGGCAGAATGCAGCAGTCTGTCAGAGCCACCGCTGGCATGCGTTCCTTAATCTCTTCTTCCAAACCTTTTACCATCCTCTTAAAAAAGCAGGCCGCCCCACTCCTCCATTGGAAGATGTGGCTGCGCCTGCCGGATTTTCAAATGATCAGACTGTCTGTGCAGCGCCTTCTGCGCCGGCAGCTCTTTTTCCTCTCCTTGTGCCCGCCGGAGATGCAACTCCCCGAACCAGAAGGGGCTCTGCTTTGCCAAGAACCGCATCCCTGGTAATACGGCACTCCGTAATTGTTTTGTCCGAAGGAACCTGATACATGACATCCGTCATCGTCTTCTCGACAATGGCACGAAGTCCTCGTGCACCCGTCTTCCTCGAGACCGCTTCTTTAGCAATCTCGCGCAGAGCATCGTCATCAAAGGAGAGCTTTACGCCGTCCATACTGAAGAGGGCTGAGTACTGCTTGACAATTGAATTCTTGGGCTCTTTCAGGATCTTCACAAGAGCGTCCTCGTCAAGGCCATTTAAGGATACGACAACCGGGATTCGCCCGATCAGCTCAGGAATGAGACCATACTTGACGAAATCCTGCGGCATAACATTCTTGAGGATCTCTCCCTCCGATTTTTCCTGATGGTTCAGGATCTCTGCGCCAAAGCCAATGGACTTGGTCTCCATACGGTTCTCAATGATCTTATCCATCCCCACAAAAGCACCGCCACATATGAAGAGGATATCGGTCGTGTCGATCTGAATCATCTCCTGCTGGGGATGCTTTCTGCCGCCCTGGGGCGGGACGGATGCATTTGTACCCTCGATAATCTTCAACAGGGCCTGCTGAACTCCCTCTCCGGAGACATCTCTCGTGATCGATGCATTTTCCGACTTGCGCCCGATCTTATCGATCTCATCGATGTAAATGATGCCGTGCTTGGCCCTCTCCAGGTCGTAGTCCGCCGCCTGAATCAGCTTGAGCAAAATATTTTCCACATCCTCACCGACATAGCCGGCCTCGGTCAGCGTGGTCGCATCTGCAATGGCAAATGGCACATTGAGAAGACGGGCCAGGGTCTGGGCCAGAAGGGTCTTGCCGGAACCGGACGGTCCCAGCATGAGAATATTGGATTTCTGAAGCTCCACGCCGAGATCTGCCGGCGCCAGAAGGCGCTTGTAATGATTATAGACAGCCACGGAGAGAACTTTTTTAGCATCTTCCTGGCCTATGACATAGTCATCCAGGAAAGCCTTGATCTCTTTCGGTGTCATCAGATTAATATCTTTGCTGTTATAGGACGGCATTCTCCGGTCCGAGCCCAGCTCTTCTTCAAGAATGTCATTGCAGATTCCGATGCACTCGTCACAGATATAGATACCATCCGGCCCTGCGATCAGCTTGCGCACCTGGTTGGCCGCCTTGCCGCAGAAACTGCATCTTTGTTTTGGTGACTGGATTCTTCCTGCCATTGTTTCTCCTCATGTGTCTAAAAAGGGGCTGCGGCGCGAGAAACCGACTCTCCGCACTGCACCCCCTTCAAACTCAACGTTTTGCAACTACACTGTCAATTAAGCCATAGGACACAGCTTCATCCGCCGTCAGCCAATGATCGCGGTCTGTATCCTTTGCAATCTGCTCCACCGTCTTTCCCGTGTTCGCGGCAAGGAGTTCATTCATTCGCTGGCGAATCGCGCGGATATGGTCCGCATCGATCAGCATATCTGATGCCTTTCCCTGTGTGCCGCCGGACGGCTGATGGATCATGATCTCCGCATTGGGAAGAGCCTGTCTCTTGCCCCTGGCACCACCAGCCAGAAGGAAAGCGCCCATACTGGCAGCCATACCGATGCAGATGGTGGATACGTCGCACTTGATGTACTGCATCGTGTCATAGATGGCCATGCCTGCTGTCACAGAACCGCCGGGGGAATTGATATAAAGATTAATATCCTTCGATGGATCCTCGGACTCGAGGAACAGCAGCTGTGCCACAATAACACTGGCAGAAGCATCATTGACTTCCTGATCAAGGAAGATAATTCTCTCCTTGAGGAGTCTTGAATATATATCGTAGCTTCTCTCTCCCTGTGCTGTCTGTTCAATGACGTAAGGGACAAGTGAACCGGTAGTGATCAAACTTAAACCTCCTTGGCATTCTCTGTGATCAGAGTGATCGCCTCCTGAACAGCAAGATCCTTCTTCATCTGCTCTTTCTCATAATCGCTGACAGACTTCTTCAGATCCTCAACTTCCATCTTGTACTGGTCTGCAATCTTCTGCAGCTCCTCATCGACCTTCTCGTCGCTGATCTCGATGTTCTCAGCAGCAGCAACTGCCTCGAGAGCAAGGCGGGACTGGATCTGCTTCTTGGCCTGCGGCTTCATCTCTTCCTTGAGCTTGGCCTCATCGGAACCCTGATACTGCAGATACATATCCATCGGGATGCCCTGGCTCTGCAGGCGGCGTGCGAAATCCATGTACATCTGATCTGCCTGTGCATTGATCATTGCATCCGGAATATCCATCTCAGAAGTCTCAATCAGCTTGTCGACAGCCTGATTCTCCTTCTCCGTCTTTGCTTCCTTGGTCTTTGTATCAAGAAGACGGCTTCTGATATCGTTCTTGTACTCGTCGAGAGTATTGAACTCGGAAACATCCTGTGCGAAATCATCATCGATCTCCGGAAGCTCCTTCTTCTGAATCTTGTGTACTGTGCATGCAAAAACTGCTTCCTTGCCTGCCAGATCCTCTGCATGATACTCAGCCGGGAAAGTAACGACGACGTCCTTGGACTCACCTGCGGAGACGCCGATCAGCTGGTCCTCAAAGCCCGGGATAAAGGTATTGGAACCAATGACGAGCTGCTGGTCCTCTGCCGTGCCGCCGTCAAACTTGACGCCGTCAACGGAACCTGAGTAATCAAGCGTCACGGTGTCGCCGCTCTCCACCGGGCGGTCTGTGACGTCGACAAGGCGGGCATTCTTCTCCTGCTCTTTCCTGACTTCTGCTTCAATCTCATCGTCCGTGACTTCAACGTCCTGCTTCTTGACTTCGATGCCCTTGTAATCGCCGAGGGTTACTTCCGGACGGACAGCCACTTCCGCTGTATAAATAAAGGGCTTGCCCTTTTCAATCTGTGTGATGTCGAACTCAGGGCGGGAGACAAACTCAAGACCCGTGTCCTTGGCTTCCTTGTCGTAGGTAGTATTGATGCAGATGTTGGCAGCCTGCTCAAAGAAAACGGATGGTCCGTACATTTTCTCAATCAGCTGCTGCGGAGCATGGCCTTTTCTGAAGCCGGGAAGAGAGATGCTGCCTCTCTGTCTTTTATAGGCCTCAGTGCATGCCTTTGTGAAATCTTCTGCCGGTACTTCGACAGTTATCTTTACCATATTGTGCTCAAGCTTTTCTACAGTGCTCATGTTTCCTCCTAAATCATCAAACGGGTTGGTCAAGCGGACGGACTCCCGTTTTTGCAAAGTGCTTACAGTATACCACACGTCTCCCGTGGTGAACAGTACAAATTTTAAACTTCCCGGAAAACTATGCCTCGTTTTACCTGATCAGCCATATCCTGACCCACAAGCTGACCGATGAGTGACAGAGCGAAGGGGATAGCCGTGCCCGCACCGCGACTGGTCGTGATATTGCCGTCGACGACAACTTCCTCATCAAGAACAACCTGGGCCCCGGTAAGCATGCTCTCGCAGCCGGGATAGCAAGTCGCGCGCTTCTTCTCCAGAAGGCCAAGGCCGCCGAAGACGGTCGGGGCCGCGCAGATAGCGGCAATCTTCTTGCCGGCCTCATTAAATTTCTTCAGTTCCTTTGCCAGATGCCTGTCGCGGCTGAGATAAGTTGTTCCCGGCTGCCCCCCCGGAAGAACCAGCATCTCGGCATCATCGAAACTGGCATCCTTCTGCATCATGTCTGCCTCGACCGTGATGCGGCTGCGGCCGATGACCGTCTTCGAGTCGGAAATGGACACGGTCTTGATATCAATGTCCGCTCTCCGCAGAAGATCCACAACTGTCAACGCTTCCACTTCTTCAAATCCATCTGCCAGAAATAAAAGGACTCTGCTCATCTTTTCTCTCCTCACTCTCAGATCTTTTCCGCTTTTTCCGTGCATGCGTGGACGGCACTGATGACTGTGCCGCGGAAGTTCCCACGCTCCAGAGCCGCCACGCCTTCAATCGTTGTTCCGGCCGGAGAAGTCACCATGTCTTTCAGCTTTCCCGGATGATCCCCTGTCTTCAGGACCATTTTGGCAGCCCCGAGAACCGTCTGGGCGGCAAAGTGATACGCCTTGGCTCTGGGCATGCCGTCGAGGACAGCGGCGTCCGCCATCGCCTCGATGAACATAAAGACATAGGCCGGGGAACTGCCGCTCACGCTGGTCACAACGCTCATGAGTCTCTCGGGAACTTCCTCAGCTTCCCCGAAGGATGTGAGAATCCCATGCACAAGTTTTTTATCCCCTTCTGTCACGTTGTCGTTCGCGCACCAGCCGGAGATGCCCTCGCCGACAAGGGCAGGTGTGTTGGGCATGACGCGGACGCACTTCGCCTTCTCCCCAAAAGCCGCCGCCATTCTTTCCAGAGTGACTCCTGCGGCAATCGAGATGACCAGCTGGTCCTCCGTCAGAACATCTGCAATATCCTTCGCTGCGGTGTCAAAAACAATTGGCTTTACGGCGAGGACAACGGCATCGCTGCCCCTGGCGCACGCGGCATTGTCGCTTGTCGTCCCAATTCCGAAGGTTTCTTCTGCCTTTGTTCGGGTCGCTTCCGTCGGAGCCGAAGCTGTAATATCCCGAGGCTCTGCGAGCCCGCCCGCAAGGATGCCGCCAATAATGGCAGTCGCCATGTTTCCGCATCCAATAAAACTGATTTTCATAAAGCACCTCCCCGATTTCACTCTATGCCATACGCCATAAGGTCCACTTCTCCCTCGAATGCCAGAGTTGCAGAACCTGTCATAAACATGTGACCGGTCTCCTCGTCCCACTCGTCAAAGAGATCTCCCCCTAAGAGGTGGATAGTCAGTGAGCGGCCTGTGAAGCCATTGAGAAAAGAAGCTGCTGCCACAGCGCAGGATCCTGTCCCGCAGGCAAGGGTTTCGCCTGATCCTCTCTCCCACACGCGCATGGAGACCGTCCTGTCGTCGATCACATTAACAAATTCCGTGTTGACACCCTCGGGAAAGAGCGGATCATGCTCGAAGCGCGGCCCGATCTCCGGCAGATTCAGTTTCTTTACATCCTCATCCATGAAAATGACGCAGTGCGGATTGCCCATGGACACGCAGGTGATCTTTGCCCTTGTCCCGGCAATCTCCGTCTCCCGCCCGACGATCATGTCCCCGTCGATAAGGACCGGAACATCCGCCGGCTTCAAAACAGGTGCCCCCATGTCCACTCTTGCGCGGACGACATGGTCAAAAGCATCCGTCTCCACAAAGATCGTCTTGATGCCGGAGAGAGTCTCAATACAAATGGTCTTATCATGGATCATGCCGCGGTCGTAGACATACTTGGCGACGCAGCGGATGCCATTGCCGCACATCTTGCCGCGGCTGCCGTCCGCATTGTACATCTCCATCTCGAAATCCGCGGCGTCGGACGGATTGATGAAGATGATGCCGTCGGACCCGATGCCGAAGTGGCGGTCACTTAAAGCAATTGCCGCCTTCGCCTTATCTTTTACATCTTCCCTGGCTCCGTCGACGTAAATGTAATCATTGCCGATTCCGTGCATTTTCGTAAAGTGCATACGCATCTTCCTCCCATCTTTAGTGGCTGCGTCCCCTCAGGGATGCAATAAGTCCTCTGAGAAGTTCCTTCTTTTCTGATGATAAAAATGACATCTTCACCATCTCGTCTTCCGCATCCGCATAACACTTCTGCGAGAGCTCCAGCGCATAAGCAAGCGCACCTGAACTTTTGAAAATATCTCTCACCTCTTCCAGCTCCACCCGGGTCAGGTCTTCCTTTCCATAGAGCTTTTGGAGACGGGACCAGTCCGCCTGATCTTCTTTTGTGCGGACATAGGCAAAGAGGACCGTCTGCTTGTACTCAGAGACATCCGAACCGACATCCTTGCCCATTGCATTCTCGTCGCCGTAGATGCCGAGAATATCATCTTCGATCTGGTAGGCGACACCGAGGCAGTCGGCGAAGCGGTCAAGAGCTTCCATCTGGTTCCCGTGAAGCGATCCCGTCAGCATGCCCAGATGCAGAGGCCCGACGACCGAATAGCAGGATGTCTTCAGGTGATAGATCTCCATGACTGACCGGTTGAGGATGGAGCGCTTCTCCTTCTCCGTAAGAGACGGATCCATAAGCTCTGCGGGAAGAACAACATCCAACAGTTCGCCCCGGATTGTGTCGAGAATGATCTGATCGAAGTAGGCAAGGTAGCTGCCACAGCGCGGATCCCCGCGATAAGTCGCAGCGATCTCCCGGTTGGCGTAATAAAGCCCCATGTCTCCCACGCAGATCGCAGCCGCCACGCCCATATCTCCTGGCGTCTCAGCTTCGGACACCATGGGAATGCCCCGCGCAATAAGTCTGTCCTCATACCTTCTGTGAATCGTCTTGTTGCCCCGACGGCTCTGTGCGTGATCGATCACATCGTCGTGGACGAGAACGCCGGTCTGGAAAAGTTCAAAGGCAAGCGCCAGGGAATCACTCTGCGTCGGATCTTCACACCCCGCAAGATACGACCCCAGATTCACAAGAACGCCACGCAGCATCTTGCCTCCCTCATTGAGATCCGCGAAGTCGCTCATAAAGGGAGTCAGCATGGGATGCTCCTCTTTTCGAAGAGCGGCATTGAAATCCTTCATTTTCCCTTCCAGGCGCTCCTTTGACTCGCGATAAAAGGAAGAGAAAGCCACTGATGATTTCTCCATTTTACTTCCCCTTATTGATTTTCACGTGTTCATAGTAGTCGAGAGCTCTGCCAAGTTCCTCCTCGGTGAAATCCGGCCACAGAACATCTGTGAAGTAGAGGTCCGCATAGGTCGTCTGCCAGGGGAAGAAGTTGGACAGCCTCTGCTCCCCGCCGGTCCGGATGACGAGATCGATATCCGGCACATCCTTCGTGTCAAGGTAAGAAGAAAAAATTTCCTCCGTGAGATCCGCAGGCTTTTCTTTTCCCGCAAGAACATCCGATGCGTAACTCTGAATGGCGCGAATGATCTCATCGCGGCCGCCATAACTCATGGCGATCTGCAGATAGAGCTTGTGACAGTCCTGTGTCACCCGCTCAGCGTTCCTCACGACTTCAATATCCTCCAAACTTAAGGGGGACAGATTGCCAACCACATGGACGCCGACTCCCTTCTCGATACAGGTGTGGATCTCCTCCGTGAAAAATCTTCTCATGAGCTTGAAGAGATCAGACACTTCCTCCTGCGACCGCTTCCAGTTCTCCGTTGAAAATGCGTACACCGTCAGGTAGGGGATGTCCGCGTTCTCACACCACTCGCACAGGTCGACAAATGTGTCGACCCCTGCCTCGTGGCCCCTCATGACCGACTTGAACATATGCTGGCGCGCCCAGCGCCGGTTGCCATCCATGATGACTCCCAGGTGTCTCACCTTATTGTCTTCCATGATCTGTCTCCTTTCAGAAAACGTCTTTCAAAAGTCTTTTCGACGGCTGATGCCTGCCCGTTGGCAGCAACGCCTCACATGTGGAAAATACCGTAAGAGATAAAGCCCATGATGGTCGCTGCAATGGCAATTCCAAGTAAAATGGCTGCAAAGGCCTTCTTGATGTCGACCTTGAGAAGGGCGGCAACCAGGGCTCCTGTCCAGCCTCCGGTTCCCGGAAGTGGAATGCCGACGAAGGCGACCAGCCCCCAGAACTCCGCCCTGGAGACCCCGCCGCTCTTATTCATAGCGCGCGCCTCGAGCCTTCTGACAAGCTTCCCAAAGTGCTTTGTCGGACGCAGCCAGTCAAAAATCTTGTTGATGAAAAGCAGAATAAAAGGAATCGGAATGATATTTCCAAGAAGCGAAAAACCGATCGCCTGGGCCAGGGGCAGCTTCAGCATTCTGGCGAAAGGAATGCCACCTCTGAGCTCAATGACCGGGAGCATGGAAATAATGGTGACGGCGGCCTGTGGGGACAGACCGCCCATATGGGCCGAGAACCACTGAACAAAAGAATTCATACCTTATCCTCTCCTATTCCCGGATACTCCTTTAAGGTATCGCAGAAAGTCCGCATATCCTCATCGGTTCCGATGGTGATTCTCAGATACTGGTTAATTCTTGGTTTGTTGAAGTAGCGCACATAGATGTGCTTCTCCTTGAGCCAGGCAAAGAGCTCCCCTGCATCCACACGGGGATGGGTCGCAAAGAGGAAATTGGAGCTGGACTCGTGAATGATGAAGCCGAGATCCCTCAGCTCCTCGGTCACCCAGGCCCGGGTGTCCATAACTTTCCGGCAGTTGGCGCGGAATGTCTCCACATCCCTCACACAGGCTGCGCCCATGGCGATGGTCAGCCGGTTCATCGTGTAGGAGTTGAAGCTGTACTTGACGTCATTTAAGTACTTGATGAGCTTTTCAGGACCGAAGGCATATCCAATGCGGACACCAGCCAGGCTCCGTGACTTGGAGAATGTCTGCGTGACAATCACATTGTCGTACTTGTGGATCAGTGGAAGAGCGCTCTGCGCGCCAAAGTCCACATAGGCCTCATCGACGATGACGACACTGTCCGGATTGCCGGCAATGATCTTCTCGATCGCATCAAGCCCCAGCTTCTCTCCTGTCGGTGCATTGGGATTCGGAAAGACGATACCCCCGTTTTCCTTCATGTAGTCCCCGGGGCAGATGCGAAAGTCCTCGTCGAGGGGAACCGTCTCATAAGGGATCTCCATGAGATCTGCCCAGACATCATAAAAGCTGTAGGTGATGTCCGGGAAGAGAATCGGCTTCTTCCCGTGAAAAAAGGTCATGAAACACATGGCCAGAACATCATCGGAGCCCACGCCTGCGAAAGTCTCGCTGTCCTTCACTCCATAGACTTCCGCTATGGCGTGCACAAGGTCTGTCGCCGCCGGATCCGGGTAGAGACGAAGATCCTGCGGATGAACCGAAGAGAGGCACGCCCACACCGCATCAGAGGGCGGATAGGGATTCTCATTGGTATTCAGCTTGATGACATTTGTAGTTTTCGGCTGCTCCCCCGGTGTGTAGGGGACAACCTTTCTGACATTTTCTTCCCAGCTCATATGCTCACCTGCCTCACTCAACGGTCAGTTTTTTGAAGCTCTTCTTGCCCTTCTGAAGAAGGACGTCGCCTGATGCAATCTCATCCTTTTTGATCCTGGCGTAGACGTCGCCGACTTTGACGCCGGACAGCTTGACGCCGCCCTGCTGGATCGCACGTCTCGCGTCGCCGTTGGATGTCGCAAGTCCGGACTTGACAAGGGCCGCGATGACGCCGATCTCTGCGTTCTCATCGAAATCATCATCGTGGAAGACAGTCGTCGGAATCTGGGCTGCCGGGCCGCCCCCGAAGAGAGACCTGGCTGCGTCTTTTGCCTTCTCCGCTTCTTCCTCTCCGTGAACTGTCCTGGTGAGCTCGAAGGCAAGAATCTCCTTGGCACGATTGAGCTCACTGCCCTGCCAGCCGGCCATGTCGTCGATCTGCTCAAGCGGCAGAAAAGTCATCATGCGAAGGAACTTGATGACATCTTCGTCGTCGACATTTCTCCAGTACTGGTAGAACTCGTACGGGGTTGTCTTCTTGGGATCGAGCCAGACTGCACCGCCGGCTGTCTTGCCCATCTTCGTGCCGTCGTGCTTGAGAAGAAGATTGATGGTCATGGCCGACGCGTCCTTGCCCAGCTTCTTGCGGATGAGCTCTGTGCCGCCCAGCATATTAGACCACTGGTCATCGCCGCCAAACTGCAGATTGCAGCCGTATTTCTGGTAGAGCATGTAGAAGTCGTAGCTCTGCATGAGCATGTAGGAGAACTCAAGGAAGGAAAGTCCCTTCTCCAGTCGGTTGACATAGCATCTTGCTCTCAGCATGTCATTGACAGAGAAGAGGGATCCAATATCTCTCATAAACTCAAGGAAGTTGAGATCGCGCAGCCAGTCCGCGTTATTGGCGAGAATGGCCTTGCCCTCGCCGAACTCGATGAAACGGCTCATCTGCTCCCTGATACAGGCCACATTGTGGTCAATGGTCTCGACAGTCATCATCTTTCTCATGTCCGATCTGCCGGACGGATCTCCAATCATGGCCGTGCCGCCGCCGCAGAGGGCGATCGGCTGGTTGCCGGCCATCTGCAGTCTCTTCATGAGAGAGAGGGCCATGTAGTGACCGATATGAAGACTGTCTGCCGTCGGATCAAAGCCGATGTAGAAGATCGCTTTTCCGTTATTGACAAGATCGCGGATGATCTCCTCATCTGTCACCTGGGCGATGAGGCCGCGAGCCTGAAGTTCCTCATAAATCTGCATTTTTCATAATCTCCTTTTTTATCAATCGATAACTATTCAGGATCCACGACGAGTGAGCGATGAAAAAGCACTTCCGGAGTGGACCTTCGAGGGGGCGCTGAACGTCCAGTGGACGTTCGAAGAGCAGCCGACCGAAGCGGAGCGTAGAGCTGCGGAAGAAGTGGTTTCAATCGCTCACAGCCGTCGGCCATCTGAATAATTACATCAAACATTACTTTACATCCAAAAATGCGAACGGATCCTCCACATCATGCAGAAAATGCATGAGCTGGAAGGCGGCATTTTCCGAAAGACGCTCTTCCCTCAAAATACGCCTGACCTCGTCGCGGTCAGCCAGAACCACCTCAATCTCTTCGGATTCCTCCAGATGCTGAGGCTTTAAAGCGTCATCCTCACAGATGCCGTACACCATGGCGCAGCACTCGTCGGTGAGACCGTCGGTCATATAGTAGGGGCGCTCGTACATGGAATCGACATCGAGAGGAGTCATCTTCATGCCTGTCTCCTCCCAGACCTCACGCACCGCGGCGTCGCGGTAGGACTCTCCCTTCTCGACAAGACCCGCCGGGAACTCATAGACCCAGTGGCCGATGGCCCAGCGGAACTGGTGGATGAGGAGAACCTTGTCCCTCTTCGGTCCACACAGAACATACATTGTGACGCCGTCCGCGCGCGTCTCCCCCCGGTTGATCTCCAGCTCCTCAGGGTTCTCCGCCCTCGAGGCCATAAAATAGCGGCCCGGCCTCCCGGTCTTCCTCACAGTCTCCAGTTCATAGAAATTAAGAAACTTTTTGTCCGTGAGCTTATTGATTTTCTTTATCTCACCCATTTTTCGCTTCCTCGATCCTTTAATAGATAATGACCGGCTCATCGACACTTACATTTTTGTAGATGTCTCCCATGATCCACTCCGGGCAGTTGACGCAGCCGTGGGATCCATTTGTCTTATAGATATTTCCACCGAATACATCGCGCCAGGGCGCATCATGGAATCCCTCGCCCCCGTTAAAAGGAACCCAGTAGCTGACCGGGGAGGCATAGCCCTGCACGTCCAGAGTACCCAGCGTCTGATCCTCATACTTTCCCTTGATGCAGTAGAGCCCCTTATAGGTTTCGCGGTTCTTGCCCTTCTCATCCTTCTCCGGATTGCCGGTGACAACATCCGTGTCCACGACGCATTTGCCGTCCTTGTAGACCCAGAGGTACTGGTCGGTGATGCTGACCTCACAATAAGTGTCGCCGAGGCCGTAATTGTCGAGACTCTGGCCCTCGTGATACCACTCTGGCTCGTGCGTCCCGGTGTCCCCGTCCTTGATGTACTGAATCAGGTCCTTGGCCGTGCCCTCTTCATTGAGCTCATAGCCGTAATCTCCCCAGGGCATAATCTGGACCATATCCCCATTTGTCGTCTTAAAATCAAACTTGTTGGCGTAGGTGTCGTACTTGTCTTTCCACCTGGCCATGAGATCAGCCACCAGGTCGTAGCTGATTGTGACCTCCGCCCCGTCATCGCTCAAAAGAGAGGCGATCTTCTTACCCGTGAGTTTGACAGTCTTCGTCGGAAAGGTGAAAGTAAGTCCCGCGCTCCTGAGGAAAGCGTTCCACTCATCCCTGCGCCTCACCAGGTTCTTGTTGTCCGAATAAACCTCCGGCAGATCCTGATACTCCGTGAGATCCACTTCCTGCTGATAGGAACCGACAGCGTCCCTGATGGCCTCCTTACATTTATCGACATCAAGCTTTGTCCCAACCACTTCCGGCGTGATTTTATAGCTCCCGTCATCCGTCTCCTCAAGAACCGCATCTGCCGGATCGATCATGGTGGACTCGTCGAGAAATTGCAGGCCGTCGATCGCGTTCTCAAGCGCATCTTCATCATAGGAAGTCTGCACGGAGGCTGCGTAGCTCTTCTTTTTAAAGCTCCCGAAGATCCAGTTGAGGCCATTCTGCTTTCGCATGACATCCCTGAGCCCCGACGCATCCGTGACCGATACCTGGAGACTCCTGCCGTCAATCATGGCCCGGGCATCTCCAGGACCCTTCACGGTCAGGGAGTAGCCAGGAGCCCTCTGTGTCATCACCATGCCTGCACTCGCGACCGAGCGCCCGCTCACGTCGACTCCATTCACATATGTTTTTCCAAGAAAATGGAAGGCATAGTAGACGGAGAAAAGGAGATAGAGGATAGCCGTTCCCACAAGTATGCCTATGATCATTTTCCGCCTGTAAAGGGAAATGGCTTCCTTCTGCGTCATAGGTTTTCTATTCCCGGGAGTCGTCTCCTCCTTCTCACTTTCATCAGAAGCCGTCTTCTTTGCGTGGAAAATGTCCTTCCTTTTGTTCAGTTTATTATCTTTCATTTCCACTGATCCATGCCTTTTCCTGCTGCTTTTCCATTTTAAACCTAATCAGTCCCATTCAACCTGTCAAGAAGAAAATGCAGGCGTCATGAAGCGGCATTCTCCTGAATCACGTTGACGAGCACTTCGTACTCTGTCATAAAGCGGGCACCTGTGTCGTCGAGTCCCATGGAGGAGGCATCGCTCAGGCTGCTCACGCCATACATGGCGAGGACTTTATCCTGAGCATCCTTGTATTCCTGGCTGTCTTCTGTGATTCCTTCTGCCTTCATGACTGCTCTGGCTACCAGCTCGCCTTTGGCATAGTTTTTCACATTGGCCTGGGTCATCTCATCTGTGTAGCCGATGGACTTCATGTAATCTTCAACGGACTGACCGGCCTGATCAGCCGCCTGCTGATACTGGTTCTGGAAATACCTTGTCCAGCTGTCAATGAGGTCCTGAGGATACGCCTTGACCTTGGACTCAGAGATGAGAGTCTGCATAGCCTCATCGGCAGTCTGCTCATAGATCTCGTTGATGGTACAGTCAAACTGGGCTTCCTTGCCATTCAGGCTGTCAACGCCGTAATCCTCAGGAAAGGTCACAGTGACAGTCACCTGATCCCCCTTCTTGTGGCCGACCAGCTGATCCTCAAAGCCGTCGATGAAGGAACCGGACCCCAGCTTCAGGTTCTGCCCCTGCGCCGTGCCTCCATCAAAGGCCGTGCCGTCGATCGTGCCTTTATAATCGAGGTTAACCGTCATTCCGTTGGCAGTGACCGTTCCCTCCGGAGCCACCAGCGTGAGTCCCTTGTAGGTTCCCAGTGTCACGAGCGTGGACATATCCTTGACCTCATTGAGATTCTCTGAAGTGGTCGGTGCGGAATCATAGGAGGCCTCACTGGTCGCTGCAGCTGCCTCTGAGGATGCCTCTGCCGTCGATGTTGTCGATGTTGTGGAAGAAGTGGATGCTGTCTTGCTGCTTCCGCATCCTGCCAGTACCATCACTGCACACAGGCCGGTGGCCAAAAGCTTCTTATACTTCATATTCTTGTTCTCCTTATTTTCTATTTCTGTTAAAAATAACCATATTACAGTTCACTCGTCAGCCAGATGAGCGATTGGAAAGCGCTTCCAGAGTGGATCCTCACGGGGATGTCCGCGGAGGAATCGCTTTCCAAGTGCTCGTCCCCAACTGATCTGTGAACTGTAACATAACCATATGTTACTGTTCACGGGTCAGCTAGGGAACCCATCGGAAAGCATTTCCTTCGCGG
>OMTP01000090.1 GCA_900313955.1 uncultured Lachnospiraceae bacterium
ACAGTTTCCTGTCTTTTGCAACTGTAAAGTGCTATGCGAACTTTCTACCAATTACCACTTATCCCCCATGTTACATTGATGTTTGAACACGTTATTGAAAATATTATAACAGGTGCAGTCACAAAATGTAAACATCCTTAGAACACTTAAAAAAAATGACAGTCCCCATCGTCATAAAAGATGGAGACTGTCATTTTAGCAGTCAGCTTATTGCTGAATTTTTCGAGCAGATTACTCGCATTTTACTTAAGTGAAACCAGGACGCCATTTGATGTCGCTGTACCTTCTGTTCCTGTAACAACGCATCTATAATATCTGCTACCTGTCTTGCTACTGACATATGCCTTTAAAGTTGCTGTCTGATTACCTTCAAAAGAAGTGTTATACCAATTGCTCCAACCCGGCTGCTTATATTGCCACTGATACTTGAGATTCGTTCCTGTTGCTGCTACTTTAAGAGTAACCCAAGTATTAGCTGCCACAGACTGAGCTGTTGGCTGGGTTGTAATGGTTACACCTTTCTTAATAGCTACAAGAGCACCATTCGATGTAGCGGTGCCTTCATTGCCTGTAACAACACATCTATAATATCTATCTCCGGTATTATCTGTCACCTGAACTTTAACAGACGCCGTCTTGTTGCCTTCATAAGATGTGTTATTCCATGTCGTTCCATTCTTGGGTTTATACTGCCACTGATATTTTAAATTCGTTCCAGTAGCTGCTACGGAAAGAGTCACCCAGGAATTCTTTACAACTGTCTGAGCAGTCGGCTGCTTTGTGATAGCCACACCCGTTGTCATTGAAATCAGAACCGGATCAGATTTTGCTATTCCCTCAGTGCCCGTAACGACGCATCTGTAATACCTGTCGCCAGTGTTTGTGGTTACCTGAATCTTGACAGAAGCTGTCTTATTGCCCTCGTAAGAAGTATTATTCCACGAACTTCCGCCCTTCGGCATGTACTGCCATTGATACTTTAGATTAGAGCCCGTTGCTGCTACGGAAAGCGTCACCCACGCATTCTTCACTACCTTCTGTGACTTGGGCTGGGATGTGATGGCAACCGTTTTCTTCATAGAAAGAAGTGCCGCTGAAGATGTTGCCGTTCCTTCCGTCCCAATCACAACGCATCTGTAATACCTGTCGCCTGTGTTGTCAGTCACCTGAACCTTAACAGATGCTGTCTTGTTACCTTCATAGGATGTATTGCTCCATGCTGTTCCGTTCTTCGTCCTATACTGCCACTGATACTTCAGATTTGTGCCTGTTGCGGCTACTTTAAGAGTCACCCATGTATTCTTAGCTACGGTCTGGCTCGTCGGCTGCGTTGTAATGGTTACTGTATTGCTCAAAGAGATAAGCGCCGGATCTGTCTTCGCACTTCCATTGTCACCTGTCACAACGCATCTGTAATATCTGTCGCCGGTATTGGAGGTCACCTGAATTCTAACAGAAGCTGTTTTATTTCCTTCATAAGAAGTATTGTTCCAAGTGCTTCCATTCTTCGGCATATACTGCCACTGATACTTGAGATTAGATCCAGTTGCCTTGACAGTAAGAGTAATCCAGGAATTCTTTGCAACTGCCTGAGACTTCGGCTGGCTTGTGATCTCAACACCTTCGCTTGGAGTCGGGGTCACGGTCGGAGTTACAGTCGGGGTTGCCGTCGGGGTCACTGTAGGTGTTACCGTCGGAGTTGCTGTCGGTGTGATTGTCGGAGTTATATAGTCAGACCACTTTGAAGCAGACAGATCATAGATCTGACCATCGGAACCGATCGAAAGATCAGCCGTCTGCGAAGATCCGCTATTGCTGAAGATGACATGATCATAAGCGACGTCAGGAGAAAGCTCAATGCTATAAACTCCAGAATCAGATGTTGAAGTCATCTTTTCACCAGGCCATGCTGCATTACTCTTGTTGCCGTTTGTTGAATCCCAGGCATATGCACAAGGAGTTGTCCAATTGCTGGTATTCTTAAAATAGAGAGTGATAACCTTGGTATTCTTTGTAACCGTGACGGCGCAGCTGGCAGAGTAACCACCAACATTCGTCTTAGCCGTAATCTTTGCAGTTCCAGCTCCAACTGCCTTGACGGCGCCATCAGAGACTGTAGCTACACTCTCATCAGAAGATGTCCAAGTCACATCAGGATAAGATGTGTTAGATGGAGTTACAGTGGCAATAAGTTTAGTGCTCTCGCCGGTCATAAGGTCCACACTGGACTTGTTAAGTGTTACACCCGTCGGTTTAATGATGTTCGGGTTATTCTTGACCGTTACGGTGCATGTAGCCTTGAGACCGTTCTTAGACGTTGCTGTAATGGTTGCTGTACCGATGCCCACACCTGTAACCTTGCCGCCGGAAACAGTTGCTACAGAAGTATCAGACGTGCTCCATGTAACGATCTGAGATGCTGTGGAAGGTGTTACAGCTGCCTTTAAAGTTGTGGATTCAGTTTCAAGAATAGATGCAGTTGTCTTGTCTAGAGAAATACCTGTCTCTTTGACTGTCTGGATAATCTTGCTTGTGATCGGAGAGTCGGAGCCACCGTCATTGAGGTAAACACCGTTCGGGATAACTCTGCCAGGAGCCGGAGTCTTAGCTGTATTGAGGACATAGACCTTCATGTTGCTGGTACCGGAGACATTTGCAGTAAGCGTACCACCAGAAACTGTCTGTGTGTCACCTGTGACAGCATCAACATAAGTTCCGTTAGGAATGCCGGAGAAAGTTGCATTTCCATCAATGGCAACAAGAGCAAAGCTATCTGTGTTAGAATCCGTATATCTTCTCTTGAACGCGATATTGCCGGAGCATCCCTCTGTGGAATACTGACCCTTGCGGAGTGCCGGGATTGCCTGACGGATACGGTTAAGTCTCATGATGTGCTGGGAGAGCGGCTGAGCAAGCGTATTAGCAACTTCACCGGATGCATTTCCCCACTCTGTAAAACCGTCTGTTGCAAGATCGCCTTCAATATGATCACCGTAGTACGCACGACCAGTCTCGCTCAGAAGGGCATGAGGGCCAACATCGATCTGCTTGCCTGCCTGGAACTCAATCTCACTGCCGTAGTAAACGCACGGAATTCCGCGGAATGTAAACATAAGATCAAGGTTCTTGGCCCAGGCGTCTGTACCGCCGTTGTATCTCAGTGTCTGGCAGTTATCAGGGCCATAGTCATGGGAATCAACATAGACAACATTCCATGTAGAATCATTGAAGTACTGATCCTCGCCAAGTGCTGTGCTGAATGCCTCATTGGCATTGTCAAAGCTCCAGTGCATCTGGAAATCGATTGTATTGAGATTGGACTTATTGGAATAGTCGACTGTATGATAATCATTTCCGCTCAGGAATGCATTGCTGGATGTCGGCTGGTTACTGGTGCTCAGATGATCATTGTAATGCTGCTCGACAAGAGCTTCATTTGTGGCAAGATCTGTGCCCCAGGAGTAATCATTATCTGCCCATGTGTAGAAAGCTGTAGAGATAGGTGGAGCGTCTCTGTACCAGACGTCATGGCCCTTGGTGCAGACCTCGGCGAACATATAGAAATTGTTATTTCCCTTTGCCTTAGCTTCTGCGACAAGACCAGGAAGAATGGCCTTGTTGAAGGTCAGACGGGAGATATGCTTGGCTGTATCAACACGGAAACCATCCACACCCATATCGATATACTTCTTATAAGCATCGACAAGATAGTTGGTGACAACCGGATTCTCTGTCTCCAAGTCGAAACAGTCATCGGCGATTGTCTTGCACTGTGCCTGGTAGTTATCCCAGTCACCACCGCCACACCAACCATTATGGTGGTAAATATTGTTGGGGTCGCCTGTTCCGTTCGCGACAACTTTGGAGAGGCTCTGCCAGGAAGTGCCCTTCTTCATAGCCTCCTGAAGCTCAGTGCCGCCTAACTGAAGGAGACCTTTTTCGCCCCAGCGGGATGTGTGGTTGAAGACGACGTCCTGGATGAGCTTCATGCCCTTGGCATGGACGGCATTGATAAGATCCTGATAGGTGATGCCGTTGGACTCATATCTGTAGTCAACTGCATTAAAATCAGAAGCATGATAGCCGTGATAATCGTATTCAGAGTCATTCTGGACAACCGGTGTGATCCAGATCGCAGTGAATCCGAGTGCCTTGATGTAGTCGAGTTTGTCAATCAGACCTGCGAAATCGCCTCTCCAGGAAGGATCGCTGTCCGGGTTTCCGGCCACATCATCACCAGCTGTTCTGGCATTGTTAGATGAATCTCCATCATAGAATCTTGTTGTGATGAGGAAATAGATGGTCTCATCACGGAAGTCCGTTCTGGAATTTGCGTAGATGACGCCTCGGTCGTCGGCAGAAAGTATACTGCCACTATTCGCCGTAGAAATGCTGTCAGACGATACGGTTGCATCTACATCCTCAGATACTACTGCATGATCAGTGGTTGCATTATCTGCCATAACTTCATAAGGCAGACTGACCGCAGCAGTGCTAAGAGCCATTGTCGCTGTCATTAACCATGCCAGCGCTCTTTTGCTCACTCTCTTCCAAGGGGAGTTATCAGACTTTCTAGCCATAAAAATCTCCTTTTCCTTTTGAATACTTTTTCTTCTTGTTCCAGCTAATTCACTGCTAATCGCACTGGAACTGTTACCAATGGTTTTTAAAAAATCAGCCACATGCCTTAAAGGCATATGGCCGATTAACCTGAATGAATGAAATTAGCTATTAGATACTGAAACCGGACTTGTCTTAACTGTCTTCGTACCGTTTGTGATTACACATCTGTATAATCTGTCGCCCGTATTCTGATCGACGGTAACTGTTAATGAACTGGTCTTTGCTCCAGTAAAACTTGTATTACTCCAGCTTCCACCTTCCGCTGGCATATACTGCCACTGGTATGAAAGGTTATTTCCTGTAGCGCTTACACTGAGGCTTACCTTACTTCCACTCTTTACGGAAGCACCTGTCGGCTGCTTTGTAATAGCTAACTTAGCCTCAACAAGAGCTGCGTTTGTAGTAGCAGTACCCTCGTCTCCAGTCACAACGCATCTGTAATATCTATCACCGGTACCGCTGTTGACGTCGACCGTAAGAGTCGCTGTCTTATTGCCTGTGTAGCTGGTATTTGACCAGGTTGTGCCGTTCTTGCTTCTGTACTGCCACTGATATTTAAGGTTCGTACCAACTGCCTTGACTGTCAGTGTAGCTTTGCTGTTGTTTGCAACAGTCTGGTTTGTCGGCTGAGTAGTGATTGCGACGACTTTCTTAATAGATACAAGTGCTGCATTTGATGTCGCAACACCCTCATCACCTGTTACAACACATCTGTAATATCTATCGCCTCCAAAGTCTGTAACCTGAACCTTGAGAGTAGCTGTCTTGTTGCCCTCATAGCTTGTGTTAGCCCAATCAGTGTTTGCGCTGTTCTTTGCTCTATACTGCCACTGATATTTGAGGTTTGTTCCGCTTGCTTTAACTGTTAATGTTGCATAACTGTTCTTTAAGACGGACTGTGCCTGCGGCTGTGTTGTGATCTTGATAACTTTCTTCATTGCGATCAAGGCTTCATTGGATGTCTTTGTTCCTTCGTCACCGGTCACAACGCATCTGTAGTATCTGTCGCCTGTTCCACTATTCACATCAACAGTAAGAGTTGCTGTCTTGTTTCCAGAATAGCTTGTATTTGCCCAAGTTTTTCCGTTCTTAGCCTTATACTGCCACTGATACTTGAGGTTTGTACCTGTTGCAGCAACTGTAAGAGTTGCCTTGCCGTTCTCATCAATTGTCTGAGACTTAGGCTGTGTAGTAATGAGCACTTCCTTCTTTATGGACACGAGTGCAGCACTGGAAGTTGTTGCACCTTCATCACCAATAACAACGCATCTGTAGTATCTGTTTCCTGTCGCATCGTTAACATCAACTGTCAGCTTGGAAGTCTTGTTGCCAGAGTAGCTTGTATTTGACCACCCTGCACTTCCAGTAGCTGGCTTGTACTGCCATTGATATGTCAGATTTGTACCTGTTGCTGCAACAGTGAGAGTTGCTTTGCTATTCTTGGATACTTCCTGAGATTTCGGCTGAGTAGTAACAGCTACCTTTACAGCGGCCATGGAGATCAAAACTGCATCAGAAGTTGCTGTACCCTCGTCACCTGTGACAACGCATCTGTAGTATCTGTCGCCTGTATTTGTTGTTACCTGGACTTTAAGTGTATTTGTCTTATTGCCTTCGTAACTGGTATTTGCCCAAGTTGTTCCATTCTTGGCTTTGTACTGCCACTGATATTTAAGATTCGTACCTGTTGCTGCGACTTTAAGAGTTGCATATCCGTTCTTTTCAACTTCCTGAGCCTTCGGTTGTGTGGTGACAGCAACCTTCACGGTAGAAGCACCAACGGTAATCAATGCAGAATCAGAAGTTGCTGTTCCCTCATCACCAGTAACGATACATCTGTAATATCTGTTTCCTGTTGCATCATTGACGTCAACTGTAAGAGAAGCCGTCTTATTACCTGTAAAACTTGTGTTAGCCCATGTTGAAGAGCCTTCCGGCTTATACTGCCACTGATATTTAAGATTTGTACCGGATGCCTTTACGGTCAATGTTGTTTTTCCGTTCTTTGCAACTTCCCTAGAAATCGGCTGTGTAGTGATGCTTACCTTGCCGCTCGGTGTTGTTGTCGGGATCGGCGTTGTTGTCGGTGTTGTAGTCGGTGTCGTTGTCGGTGTTGCGGTCGGTGTCGCTGTTGCTGTCGGTGTTGCTGTGCCAGTCGGCGTTGCTGTCGGAGTTGTCTGCTCATAGAGCTCTGTTGTTGTATCGTTCTCGAAGAGAAGGCCTGCTGCCTTTGTGCTGTATGTTGCACCAGCCGCACCTACGGCACTCGGCCACTGGCTGCCGCCCGACTTCTCAGCGAACATGACATATGTATAATCTCTTGAGACCTCTGCGTAATAGCAGCCTGTTGAGCTGTCGTAAGTCATCTCAACACCCGGCCATGCTGCATTATGTTCTGTTTCGTTCTTGTATGCGTAGCAGTGAATGCTGCTCCAGCCTGACGGCTTTGTTGCATAGACCTTGATAGTGGAAGAATCGTACTTGATATTGCTGAATCTCTCATCCGGGGTCGGTGTTGCTGTCGGCTCTACGGTCGGAAGACTTCCATCCGGATTGTAGACAACTGCGATACCTGTGTCACCGATCTGACCGGAAATTGTACCACCGGAGACGGTGAACTTATTTCCTGTGATCTGATCTGTGTAAGTGCCATCCTTCATCTGGTTGTGTGTGGAGACACTGACAGATGTGGACTTGCCGCCGCAGTTGACAAGGATAATACCTGTCATTGCCTTGCTGGCACCTCTCATGCAGTAAGCGATGCTGCCTGAGGAAGCGAGATATTCGCCCTGGCCATTGAAATGGTTATGGAATGCGTTCGCTGCGGCTACGCTCTTGTCTTTCCAATAGTAAGTATCGATGTTTCCGATTGTACCGGAACGATAGCCCTGGGATCTTGCATAATAGAGGGATGTGACCTTGCCTCTTGCTACATCCATTGCCCATGCCTTCTGAAGAACGGAGATATCAGAGAGATATCTTGTAGCACCATCTTCGTTCTGGAAAGTATCGTGGGACTCAGGCCACAGAACAAGGTGATCACCTGTGACACCCTTTGCGTAGTTGGATGTAGCAGCAGCTGCTGCATTTCCCTGAACACCGCCGAGGATGGTTGCAGATGTGTTGTTCTCGGTGACAGCGTTCAGATACTCATTTGTGTAATCAGAAGCCTTTGTAGTTCCTGCAGGCTGATCAAGAATCTCGCCATAGAGATAGATGTCCGATGCTGTCGTGTTGGCCTTTGCCTTGTAGTAAGCCTTGACGGCGCTTGTTACATTCGGCCAGAAGGTGTACTGAGAACCATCGGCCGGAACACCGATATGCTTTGCTGCGTCGAAACGGAAGCCGTCGGCACCGTCATCGATCGCTGCTTCAAGGAACTTGATGATGTAGTTCTGAAGCTCAACGTTCTCGGAGTTGACATCCGGAAGGGTATTCGGTGCAGCGCCCATACACTGATTGATGACCTGCCATCTGTTGCTGTAGTCTGTGATGGCCGGCTGGCTCATGTCATGGAAGAACTCGCTCTTCTTCAGATAGCTGTTGATCGTGGATGCATATCCGGACTTGCTGCCATCTTCGTTTGCTGCCGTGTGATTAAGGACGACATCGACGATGATCTTGATGCCGTACTTGTCAGCCTCTGCGCACATTGCCTTGAACTCGTCTTCAGAACCAAGGGCATTGTCATTTGCAGTCTTTGCGACAGCAAAATCAAGTGGCTGATAGAAGAGCCACCAGTGATCTGTGCCCTTGCTGCTCGCGTTGGATGCTTCCTTGTACGGCTGGATCGGGGATGTCTGGACTGCGGAATAGCCTGCAGCTGCAATGTATGGCAACTGTGCCTTGATGTTGTTGTAGGACCAGTCCCATGCGTGCAGGATGACACCGTCCTGAACTTTGTCCTCGAGACCATACTTTGCTGCATTAGACTTTGCTGTTGCTGACTGAGATGCAGCGACAGTCGTCGTGACAAGCGGCATGCCTGTGAAGGCTGAACCAATTGCCATGGCACTCGTCAGGACCCATGCAGTGATTTTCTTGCCTGTGCGCTGTACGAACAGACCGCTATGCTTCTTGTGCATTGAAAACCCTCCTTTTCCTTCCTTCGGTTTCCTCTTTGGATTTGTTTTCCCCTGCCTTAGTGGGGGAGGCTACCATATTTCCTGTCGGCTGTTTTCAGGCCGACTTTATCAACAAGAACTGCATTTTTCTTTTGAAAATGCACCTCTTTGTGACCCTATGTATGTTTTCATGGAACAATTTCCATGAAGATTTTGGAACCGCGTGGAATTTAGTCGGAACCGATTCCAGATGTCGTATAAAAATGAATCTCTTTTTTGTCCTGAAAGTGAGCCAGAACCAGCTGAACCTCGCCTTTTTCCTGACGGCGAAAATGAGATCTTACAAAAGAAGTAGGGGTAGTCGAAGTGCCGCTCTTACGGAGACATGAATAGAGAAGGCAGCCAACTGCTTTTGAAATGCATGTTCTTTCGCATTTGCTCCAGTCATCTGTGCTTTCCTCCCTCTTCGGACTTACTCTTTCAACTTTCCTTGATGCGGAGAGAGATCATTTTTCAAGGCTATCTGAGTGCTAACTGCTTACTTAATCGTTTACTCTGGAACCTTTTCCATAATCTCTACATATAAAAGTCCTTACCTGACTTGTAAGAACTTCAAAGCTCCGTATTCATTTTGTAACATACAACATAACAAAAACGCAGGCCTTTGGCAAGCCTGCACTTTACACAAAAATGTCACATATATTTTGTTAAACATACACAAACAAGTATTTTTATAAAATTATTTGCCAAAAGTCCTGCAATCTTTAGTTCCTTTTCGAAATGTCTGTGAGGACAAAAGAACCGTCCCCGTGTCCTTACTCTGCCCCCTTGTGCGTAAACAAGAGTCCTATGGTCTTCAGGATGATCTTTACATCGAGGCCAGGGGTCCAGTTCTGCAGATACTCCAGATCGAGGTTGACGACGTCTTCAAAGTCCTTAATATCAGAGCGGCCACTGACCTGCCAGAGACCCGTGAGGCCCGGACGGGCGGAGATACGGGCGCGGTGATGCAGTTCGTAGTTCTCCCACTCGGAGACGAGGGGAGGGCGGACGCCGACGAGGGACATGTCTCCCTTGAGAACGTTCCAGAACTGAGGGAATTCGTCGATCGAGGTCTTTCTGATAAAATTACCTATGCCCTTGGGGTTGCCATTTTTGTCTTTCTTCTCTGAGCCGATGACTCTGGGATCGTCCTTCATTTTAAACATGAGACCGTCTTTCATCTCATTTTGATCCATGAGCTCAGCTTTGCGCTTGTCCGCATCCTGGTACATGCTGCGGAACTTGTACATTTTAAATCTTGATCCACCCTTGCCGATGCGCTCCTGGGAATAGAAGATGGGACCCGGATCTGCTTTGTAGATGGCAGGTCCCACGAAGATGCACAGGATGCCCGTGATCGCACAGCCGACCAGGCCCCCTATGATGTCCAGAAGGCGCTTGAGGATGACATAACCCGCAGGAACGATGTTGATCGCCGTGGTAGAGACAAGATATCCGCCCATCTTCTCGGGGATCTGCTTCATACTGCTGCTGCGGATGACACCGATCGCGTCGTGGATAGGGATGCCCATGTCAGCAAAATCTCTGTACACCCAGGCCGCGTCATTCTGGTGTCCCGGAAGATAAAAGAAAACTTCATCCACATGCCCGTGGAGAGAATAATCGATCATATCCCGGGCATCGCCGAAAATTCTGGCATCAAGTTCTTTTTGATAATACTTCCTGTTCTTCTCTTGATAATCCATGAGGAAGACTTTGGAGACCGTATACTCTTTCAGGGCTGCACCCTCGAGATGGGACAAAACTTCCTCGACATGTTCCTCATCAGTGAAGACGACCATTGAGCGCAGAACAGACTGTCTGCTGATTCTGAGCCTCACAAAGTATTTCCACACTTGATGAAAGATATAGCTGTAGACGAAGAAACAGACCATGGTCAGAGCAATAATGGGCCGTCTCATGTTCAAAAGTTCGCGGGTTCTCCACAAATAAAAACACAGGATTGCCACCATGGCGATAAAAAAGGTAAACTTCAATGTCTCGGTCAGCTCTTTAAACCAGCCGCGTTTCAAGATGCTCTTATACGGCTCCGTTGCAACGGTGACGATAAGGATCGCTGCCAGAAAGACGAGGGCCGTCAGGCCAAATTTTTCTTTCCCATACAGATGACCACGGCGGTACATGCACAGGATCTGATAAAAAGACAGCTGGAGGATGATAATGTCCCCCAGAAGAAAATCAAAATGTTTCAGCAGCTCACTGTTGTTTTTCTTGTACATAAAACTTTTTCATAAGTCCTTCCGAAGCTGAGATCGATCTCAGTTTTCTGCAGGGCTCCTCCCTCTTCCATTGACCGAATGCAGGCGCAGCTTCCCATTCTCTGTCCTGCCTGACAGATCTGTGACAACTTTGGAACAAATGCTACGTGCCCAATCACTATAACATAAGTAAGGATGGTATACAAGAGCTGTTAGTCCCGGAAACAGCAAGTTGTTATTTTCAGGTTACAGTTCACACGTCCGCCGACGTTACTGTTCACGGGGGTCACTTCGCCGCTTCGCACAAAGGCCTTCTTCCTTCACTTAGTAATTTT
>OMTP01000149.1 GCA_900313955.1 uncultured Lachnospiraceae bacterium
CGTAGCCCTTGACAGCTAAACCAGGCCGAGATATCGGGCACTTAAGAGGTCGAAGAGGGAGACTGCTCACGCAGCTTCGCTTTTTGATTGATCATCCGGAGCCTGTGGATCCGGATCAAACATCTGGAGAAGCTCGGCAGATGCTTTCAGGAACCCACGCTGCGCGCGGTCTGGTCGAAGACCTTATGAAGCCGCGGATAAGTATCCTTGTACTTCTCCAGAAACGCCTCAAGCTCCTTCTGGGCCTTTTCTGCATCGGCAGCCTGATAGACCTTTTTGAGATCCCCAAGGACTGCTTTACGGTCCTTTTGGCGAATGTGCCTGGATACCGTGCGACTCAGATGTACCCAGCATTGCTGGTGCTCTGCTTCCGGGAATTGACGCTTGACAGCGTCCCGCATGCCCTGAAGGCCATCAGATGCGAAAAGCAGTACCTGTTTCACGCCGCGGTTCTTCAAATTGACCAGCATCTCTTCATAGTTTGCAGCCGACTCCGTTGGGTACAGAGCATAGTCAAGAACCTCTCTGTTCCCTTCTGGAGTAATTCCAAGAAGTACGTGGAGTGGCTCCTTTGCGACGCTGTCCCGGCGTATATTCAGGTATGTAGCATCCATATAAAGATGACCACATACCGTTCGGACAGCAGCCTGTTGTGGAATGCCTGCACTTGGGTCTGGACAGCCTCAGTGATGTTGGAAACAGTGGCCGGAGAGTAATGATGACCGTAGAGCTTTTCAATAAGGTCAGCAATCTCCCGGGTCGTAATGCCTTTTCTATATAGCGTGATGATCGTTGTTTCCAGATCATCCGTACGACGGGCGTAATCCGGGATCAACTTCTGAGCAAACCAGCCTTTCCGGTCCCGTGGAATTGCAATCTCAAGCTTGCCGTATTTGGTGTCCAGGCTGCGGGTGTAAGAACCGTTGCGGCTGTCACCGGTTCCGTAACCTTCGACACTATTTTTCTCGTAACCAAGGAATGCGGTGAGCTCGTTCTGGAGCAGGTCATTGATTGCCTTCTCAAGATGGGAACGAAAGAATTCATCGAGAGAGCCGTTTTTTAATAGCGTCTCCATTAGTTCTGTGTTAAGATTTGACATACAGGAACCTCTTTTCTTGTGTGTTTTGGTGGTGCTTAACACTTTACAAGAAATGGGTTCCTTTTTCTATAGTCAATCTAGAACTGGGACCTTGATTAACGTTTACACAAAATACTTTACACTATCCTTGTATATTCTAAGCAAATACGTTTATCCTCGTTGACTGTCGTATTCCTATGATCTACATTATCCTATGTCTATCGACTATCAAAATGTTTGTTGCTAAAGTGTTGCCACATGCCGCTCTTTTCTAACTGTCAAAGGACACTTTTTCTGCTTTCCAGTTCTGCACGGTTCTGTCCTGTGTACTGAAGTTTATCCCAACCTTTATGATTGTCTTGCCGGAAGCAGCATATCTTAGTGCGTACTGGCGGTCCTCGATTTGGGAAAAAGCCTCTTCTGCCGTCCTGTCTACCTTGAATTCAAAAAGATAGATGAGATCGCCATCCTCTACCTCACAATCTGTTCTTCCTTTGGAGGTGTGAACTTCTGTGTGCACCACTTCTCCCAGCATGCAGAAGACAATGAAGATATTACTTTGGAAATCATGCTCTGAGTAGGGAGCTGCCCCTTCCGGATAATTGACAGAAGCAAAGAGTGACTTTAATCTTGTCATAAAGCTATCCACATCTCCGTGATCCAGATCATATATAAACCGATCAAGTTCAAAGACACCTTCTGATGCTTCCTGATTAAAATAATACGGAAATATAGAGTCTACAAATCCATTTCGCACCTCCTGATTTGGAAATGCGAGTATATATTGTTTAAAACGTCGATCATAACCTGTTATCGTCAGATATCCTGCCTGATAAAATAATGGGACAGGATCAGGATTATCAGTTCTATAATCTTCAATTGCCTTCTCTGTTGTCCGCACACCATTATAAAAGTCAACCGGCTTAAAACGCGAAGCAGACAGTTTTCTGATCAGGAATGTTGGCGTCCCAGTGCTGAACCAAAAACTGCTGAATCGTCCCTGCCTCAATGCATTAAACAAACTAAATGGATTGTAGACACCTGCTCCATCGAAAGAAAAATGGTATCCATCATACATCTGTGCAAGTTCGGACAAACATTCGCCAAAGGACATGTTGTTTTTCTCAGCCAGTTTCCGAATATCATCCTCCATATTTTCTTCCATCTCTGTCTCAGTAATCCCACAAATATCGCTCATTTCCTGATTGAAAGAAATGTCTTCCAGCTGATTGAGATCACTGAAAATAGACACCTTGCTGAATTTAGTCACTCCTGTGAAGAAAGCAAACTTTAAATACTTGTCCTCATCCTTCAGAATACTGAAAAAGCTCTTCAGCATCTCTCGATTTCTCTCTTCCTGTTCTGGATTCACAGAAAGGTTCTCCAGAAGAGGTTTGTCATACTCGTCTACAAGAAAAACAATCTGTCTTCCCGTCGCTTCAGCTCCTTTTTCCAGACAATATGTCAGCCAAACGGGAAGAATCGCCCTGAGGCCTTTTGCATCCTGTACACTTGTTTCGTCTTGCCCTGGTGATTGCACCTTGAAATGCGACAAATGATACTCTTCCTCAAATCGTCTCAGGTTATATGCCAATACCTGTTCCAGACCTTCGTTCGTTCCGAAAGATCCTCCGGACAAACTAAATTTCATTACTGGATACTCAATCCACTGCTCTTTCTCTGGTTTACGAGCCTCCTCTTTTTCAATGGCAAGCCCCTCGAATAAATCTTTCTGCCCACGAAAATAAGCCTCCAATGTAGTCACGAAGAGACTCTTCCCAAATCTTCTGGGCCGGCTCAGAAAATATTCCATTCCACCTTCCAGAAGTTGAACAATATGCATCGTTTTATCAATATAAACATATCCACCGCGTCTCAGTTTTTCAAAAGACTGAATTCCAATTGGAAGCTTTGACATATACAGCTCACCTCTTTAACTTGTTCTTAATATAGTATATCATTGTTTGGGAGAAAACGTTAGCAAGTCTAAGAAGTGCCATAAATACCATATCCGGCATGCTGGAGAACATGTCGCTGGATTGAAAACCAACAGGCACAGTTCTGACGGAACTACATTATATGGAACATGGAAAGGTGTTCGCGTTGGCGTCAAGCTGACACATGGAAAAATCAGTACTGTCTTCCCTACATATGAACAGCCAAGCAACAGGAGGAAATAATTATGTATGTTCGGCGTTTCAAAAACATCATTGCAGAACGTGAAAAGACCGACGACGAGTGGGATGCCGGTGTTGCAAAATGCAATCAAGCTCTCATAGACGTACTTTGTGAAGATATGGATGGAACTCTCCAATATCTTCAATCCGATTGTACAGCTGATGAATTCTCGTGGATCAGTGAAGTTTTTGATGAAATAGCTCTACGATCTAAAAGTCGAGATTTCATCAATGCTCTGCGCTTTCTATCTGCTAAATACCCGGAAGAAGCGAGGAAATACAACATCATTCCTTTTATCGATTCAGCTGAATTACAGCTTGATGTTCAATCTTAAGATACTTCTTCGCCATTCAGAAGAATACAAACCAAAGTGTACTCAAACTGCACTCAGAAGGCATGAAAAAAGCCCGGGGATCCGCATAAACACTGGATTCCCGGGCTTATTATTTTCATTCGAACTCGCTGTAGTGGCAGCAGCACTAACTGTTTTTGTTTAGGAGATATGATACCT
>OMTP01000088.1 GCA_900313955.1 uncultured Lachnospiraceae bacterium
GTTTTATTGAGTTTTCAAGGATCTTTCCCGGATTTTGTATGGGAAGTTTTAGTTACTTATGATATACTAACAATAAATTGGAATTTACGTACGAAGGGGAGGGGCAACTACATGAGACAAGCAAAAGATTCTGTTCTGCCCTACCGGCACGCTTTTCTGCCGGTGCTCCTCTATCAGCTGATTTCCAAAGGAATCCTTCTCTTCCTCCTGCTCGGCTACCGCTATCTGAAGGGCGTCTTCATGTGGAAGATCGGCCGTCCCTCCTTCACGAGGCGCGACCTGCCTTATCTGGTCTGCTCCTGGCAGGGCTGGCTCATTCTCCTCTCCGGCACCATCATGCTCGTCATCTACACGGCCTTCGACCTGACCGCATCCATGCTCCTGAGTGAGAAGCTCTACAGTGGCCAGCGCGTACGCGGCCCTGCTCTCCTCAAAGAGACGGCGCATTCACTGAAGGACTTCATAAAAAAAGGCAGGGGCAACAGCCTCTTCGCGCTCCTCTACGCGGCCCTCATCCTTCCCTTCATCTGCGCCTTCTTCGGCATCACCTATGTCCCCAATCTGGTCATCCCCAACTACGTGATCTCGACCATTCAGCGCCGCGCCTCCTACCGCCTGGGCTACGGAATCCTGATCCTCATCCTCGTGCTTGCAGGAGTCGTCAACATCTTCACCCTCCACAGTGCCATGTTGGGAAAGAAACCTGCGTCCGATGCCATGGACAGCTCCCGGAGGCTCATGCAGAGCAGCTGGAAACGATTCCTCGCTCAGACTCTTGCGTATCTTGGAAAATGGCTCCTTCTCCTTGCGGGAATCATTTTCCTCCTCTACTTTTTGCCCATGGAGCTTCTTCCTCGCCTACCGATTGGGAAAATGATCCGCCGGGGAGGCGTCATTTTCTTCAGTATCCTGACTTTGATTCTTCTCCTCATCGGGATCATGGCGGCGCTCTTCTTTATGCAGATGAAAATGACGGTGCTCTACCACGCTTTCACGGACGGCCGCCAGGGTCAGAGGAAGATGCCCCGCGCGCGGAGGCGTCCTTATGTCACTCTCATCGCCTGCGTGCTCGTGGGGACGCTGGCCATGAGCGCAGTCGGGGCCACCCATTTCGACAGCCTCTTCCCCCTCGTCGGCGCCTCTCAGATCGTTGCGCACAGAGCCGGAGGCAACATGGCCAATGAGAACACGGTCCTGGCTCTCAATACATCTATCGCCATGGGGGCTTACGGCGCAGAGGTCGATGTCCACCGGACCAGGGACGGCAAGTACATCATCAACCACGACAAGACCTTCAAGCGCCTCTGTGGCGTCGACAAAAAGCCCTCGGAAATGACGTTAAAAGAAATCAAGCAGCTGCGCGTAAAGGACCTGGCCCATCCCTTTGCCGGGACCACCGAGATCGCGACCATGGAGGAAATGCTGAACGCTGCCCGTGGCAAGATCCGCCTCTTCGTCGAGCTCAAGGCGCCGGACGCCGACAAGAAGATGGCCGACGCCGTCGCGAAAATGATCGAAAAGAGGGATATGCTCGACGACGTCATGATCATATCACTTAATTACGACATCATTTACGCGCTCAAGACCAAACATCCCGAGGTCAGGACCGGCTACCTCACCTACTTCGCCTTCAGAAACCTCGACAAGATGCCCTGCGACGCCATCCTCATGGAGGAGGAGGTCGCCACGCCGCGCACCATCAAGAAAGTCCACGACGCCGGCAAAGAAGTCGGCATCTGGACCGTCAACACCTCCGCCTCCATCGCCGACTTCATGGCGAGCGAGGCCAACTGGGTCATCACAGACGAAGTCCCCCGCGCAACCTATGTCCAGCGCCTCCTCGAGGACCCGTCAGACCAGGCCCGCGTCTTCATCGCCCTCATCCGCTGGTTCTGACGCCGCGCTGGCGTAAGTCAGGTCACCTCAACTGTTTCGGACAGGTAGAGGGATCTGACTTGGCAGCATCTCAAATTCAGCTGAGTTAGAAACATCTTCCTGTTCCGCAGCAGGTAAGCAGGTCTAACTCCGCCTCAGTTCTTGCTTTTCTTCTCCTCACTATGTATGATGGGCGTATCTTATGACAGGAAGGAATGTATGATGAGGAATGTGAATGCGGTAGACTTTCCCACAAATGGAAGTATGATCTTCTACTTTCTCAGGGGATCGAAGAGGTGGTTTTTTGCTGCGATCCTGAGCGCCTGGGTGGTCTCGCTGCTCGATCTGGTCAATCCCAGGATTATCGGGTTTACAGTGGACTCGGTCATCGATGAAACCGGGACAAATGTGCCGTGGTGGCTGGCGGCTTTCGTGAAGAGAGTCGGCGGGCTCACGGCAATCCGCAGCCACCTGTGGATGATCGCCCTCCTCGTCGCGGGAATTGCCCTCGCAAGGGCCCTCTTCCGCTACTTTTTTGAGTATTTCAACACGAAGGGCGCGGAAAAACTGGTGAAAACCATGCGCGACGACCTCTTCGGCCACATTCTGCGCCTGCCCTACAAGTGGCACAGCGAGAACGCGGCCGGCGACATCATCCAGCGGTGCACAAGCGACGTCGACACCGTCAAGGTTTTCGTCTCGGAGCAGATGACAGGCCTCTTCCGGACAATGATCCTCATGGTGCTGAGTCTCATTTTCATGTTCCGCATCCACACATATCTGGCCCTCGCGTCGGCCTTCTTCATCCCGGTCATCATCGGATACAGCCTCATTTTCCACAACCGCATCGCCGCCTCCTTCGAGAAGGCCGACGTCGAGGAAGGAAGACTGTCCTCGATCGCCCAGGAGAACCTGACCGGCGTCCGCGTCATCCGCGCCTTTGGGCGGGAAGCCTACGAGAAAAAGCGCTTCGAGGACCAGAACCGCACCTACACAAGCTACTGGGTCCGCCTCATGCGCACCATGTCCTTTTTCTGGTCGAGCGGCGACCTGGTCAGCTACCTGCAGACCCTGGTCATCCTCGTCTACGGCTCGTCCCTCGCAATCCGCGGAGCGATCACGGCCGGCGACCTCATCGCCTTCATCTCCTACAATGAGCTCCTGACCTTCCCGGTCCGCGCGCTCGGCCGCACCATCTCTGAGATGTCCAAAGCCGGCATTTCTATCGACCGCCTGCGCTACATCATGAATGCGCATGAGGAAAATGATCTGCCCGGTGCGGTCACGCCTCCCATGGACAGAGACATTTTCTTCGACCACGTAAGTTTCCGCTATGAAAATGCAAATGCTAAAGCTCTGAGCGATGTGACTTTCCGCATTCACGCGGGAAATGTCTTTGGCATTCTGGGCGGCACCGGCAGCGGAAAATCGACCCTAGTGCATCTTCTGGACCGCCTCTATGAGCCGTCAGAGGGACGGATTCTCATCGGGGACACGGACATCAAGGCGATCCAGAGGCTGTATCTGCGGGAACACATCGGGATGGTTCTGCAGGAGCCCTATCTCTTCTCGAGGACACTTGGGGACAATATTGCGATGACAAAAGACGAGGTCGTGCCGGAGGAAATCGCGGACGCAGCGCGAATCGCAAGCCTTGATGAGACGGTGCAGCACATGAGAAGTGGCTACGACACCTATGTCGGCGAGAGGGGCGTCACTCTCTCCGGGGGACAGAAGCAGAGAACTGCGATCGCCCAGATGCTGATCAAAAAGCCCGAAATCATGATCTTCGACGACTCCCTGTCTGCTGTGGACGCGGAGACAGATGCAAAGATCAGAGAAGCTCTGCAGGAAAAAATGGCGGGCAGAACGGTCATTTTGATCTCCCACAGAATCAGCACCCTCATGCAGGCGGACAGCATTCTGGTCCTCGATCACGGAAAGGTCGCAGCCCAGGGAACTCATGAGGAACTTCTTGTGACAAGTCCCATTTACAAAAAGATTTTCGACCTGCAGATGCAGGGAGCGGAGGAAATGAAACAAGCTGACAGCATTCAGATTCTCAACCACGGGGAGGGATCTGCGCAGAGCCGGCCTGAAAAGCTGATGAATCATTTAGAAGAAAGCAAGGGAGGAAATATGGCATGAAAGAAAAACGATATCCATGGTTCGGCTTTCCAAAAATCCTCCCCTACGTCAAAAAATACAGGGGCACCATGTTCCTCATGATTCTCTGCGGTGCCTTCGTATCTCTCATGGACGCTGTCTACCCGCTCTTCAACCGCTACGCGCTCGACCATTTTATCGGAGAGAAGACGACCGACACCATGGGAAAATTTATTCTTCTCTACCTGTGTGTACTAGCAGCCCAGGTCGCGACCAACTTTACAAGTACGTATTTCAGCGGACGGATGGAAATGTATGTGGACCGGGATCTCAGGGACGCAGCCTTCAGCCGCCTGCAGGAGCTGTCATTTTCCTATTTCAACCAGCACAATGTCGGCTACATTCACGCCCGGCTCATGAGTGACACAAGCAAGATCGGGGAAATGATGTCGTGGCAGCTCATGGAGCTGGTCTGGAACGGGTCCTATCTCATTTTCATGCTGCTCATGATGCTCAGCATCAACCGGACGCTCTTCGTGTACCTGCTTGCGCTCGTCCCGATCGATTTCTTCTTCATCTGGCTCTTCCAGAGGAAGCTGGTCCGGGTCAACCGCTCTATTCGGGAGATCAACTCTCGGATCACCGGCAATTTCAACGAAGGAATCACGGGAGCGCGGAGCATCAAGACGCTGGTCGTCGAGGACAGAATGGAGCAGGACTTCCGACGGGACTCGGAGGACATGCGGCGCGCCTCGGTCCACGCCGGCCACCTGAGCGCCATGTTCATCTCGCTCATGACCCTCATGGGATCCACGGCGCTGGCCCTGATTCTGTGGAAGGGCGGGCAGATCACCATGGCGGGGGTAATCAAAATCGGCACGCTCTCCGTCTTCATGAGCTACGCCCTCTCCATGATCGACCCCATTCAGTACATTGTCAGCAGCCTTGCCAAGCTGATCGGGATTCAGGTCAATATCGAGAGATTCACGGCTCTCATGGAGGAACAGCCGAACGTGGCGGACTCCGCGGAGGTCATCGAGAAGTACGGGGACACCTTCCATCCCAGGCGGGAAAACTGGGAGGATCTCTATGGGGATGTGGAGTTCGACCATGTCGATTTTATGTATCCTGACGGCGACGAATATGTGCTCAAAGACTTCTGCCTCAAGGTGCCCCAGGGGACGAATGTGGCCATTGTCGGCGAGACAGGTGCCGGCAAATCAACTCTGGTTAATCTTGTCTGCCGCTTCTTTGAGCCAACCAGAGGATGCGTCCTCATCGACGGCAGGGATGTGAGGGAGCGCTCCCAGCTCTGGCTGCACAGCCATATCGGCTACGTCCTGCAGACGCCCCATCTCTTCTCCGGCACTGTGCGGGAAAATCTACGCTACGGGCGGCCCGACGCCAGCGACGAGGAGATCTGGAGAGCTCTCAGACTTGTCTCAGCTGACGATGTGGTAAAAAAAATGGACCACGGGCTTGACTCCGAGGTCGGGGAGGGCGGCGGCATGCTCTCGACGGGTGAGAAGCAGCTTCTTTCTTTTGCGCGGGCTCTCCTCGCCGATCCCCGCATTCTCATTCTCGACGAGGCGACCTCCTCGATTGACCTCGTGACCGAGCACAGGATCCAGTCCGCCATAGGAACGGTCATCCGGGGCCGAACCAGCTTCGTCGTCGCCCACCGCCTGTCCACCATTGTCCGCGCTGACGTCATCCTGGCCGTGAGGGACGGCAAGATTGTCGAGCAGGGCACCCACCACGAGCTCATGCAGAAGCACGGCTACTACTACGTCCTCTACACCCGCCAGTACGCAGACATGGCCGCAGACCTGGCCCTGGAGCATTAACCGGGTGCCTGTCACCAGACATTTTAGAATATTCTTAAATGTCTGGTGACAGGCACCCGCCTGCACGTCAGAAAAGTTCCCTGGAATCCAGCACGACGGTGAATGGTCCGTCGTTGAGAAGGGAGACTTTCATGTCAGCTCCGAAGATGCCGTGCTCAACGACCGGAACGGTCTTGGCGCACTCAGCGATGATGTATTCATAGAGAGGCTCCGCCAGGTCCGGCTTGCCCGCATGAATAAAGGACGGGCGGTTGCCGTGGCGGCAGTCGGCGTAAAGAGTGAACTGCGAGATGAGGAGCAGCTGCCCCTCGACCGACGCCAGGTTGAGATTCGTCTTGCCCTCCGCGTCCTCAAAGATGCGGAGCTTCAGAAGCTTGGCAATCATCTGATCGGCGATCTCCTTCGTGTCATCCTCTGCAATCCCGATGAGAACCAGAAATCCCTTTCCAATCTTGCCGACCACCTGTCCATCCACAGTGACATCAGCATTCGCAACCCTCTGTACAACAAATTTCATATCTACTCCTCCTTAGCATATCCAAATTTTCCCTATTGTAGCAGAAACACTCCATATTTGCCACCAAACAAACCTGGAACGCAAAAGTTGGAGGTCACTACCTGCCCGGAGCAGGTAAAGATATCCAACTTCAGTGGATAGTGAACAGTAACTGTCCGAAAGAAAGCCCTGGCTATCTGATTCATTTTCACTCCCTTATGCCTTGGAAAATGCTACAATAAGAGATATCAGGGAGGTTCTTTTTGTTATGGGACAGGAAATCGCTCATCAAATGCATGCGGAATCTGATGCGGAGACGGTCTTTTTCTTCGATTTCAATCACGGACATCTGCGATCTGGCGGGCATCAGCCGGCGCAGCTTCTACCGCTACTATCCGGACAAGTATGCACTCCTGGAGTACATCTACGATACCTGCTTCTTTCAGAAGCTGGACACGTATGAGGGCTACAATATCTGGGACTATTACCGACAGATCTGCACCCAGATGGCGAATGACCCTGACTTCTTCCGCCACGCAGCCGAAGTCGACGGGCAGAACGGCTTCTATGCGTGCTACGCGCGTCTCCTGCACACGCTCCTGGAAAAAGACCTGGCGCAGACAGACGGCGAAGAGTTCGACCGGAAATACTTCGACATCCTCTTCAGCCACTCCACCGATGCTCTCTTCGAAATCACGAAAATGAGCTATGCCTCCCGTATATAGTTCTGCAGTGTGTTCATGACATGCTTCTTGTCTGCTGACCACAGGGGCGCGATGAGAAGTTTCTTTGGGCCGTCGCCTGTGAGGCGGTGAATGACGGTCTCTTTGGGCAGGACTTTGAGGCAGCGGACGACGACCTTGCAGTAGTCATCGAGTGTGAAGACAGGAAAAGGATTGGAAGCGTACTCTTCCGCCAGCTGCGTGCCTTTCAAGACGTGGAGCAGCTGCAGCTTGACACCGTCCGGAGGATAAGGGAGCTCTGCGAGATAGCTGCAGGTCGCTACCATGTCCTCCTCTGTCTCCCCCGGCAGCCCCAGAATCACATGAACCACGACACGAAGGCCGGCCTCCTTGAGGCGCATATATGTATCGCAGAAAACGGGCAGAGTATACCCCCGATGGATATGCTCTGCCGTCCTCTCATGGATCGTCTGTAGTCCGAGTTCTACAAAGACAGGCTTCTTTGCATTCAGCTCTTTCAAGATTCCCAGCATACCATCCGGGATACAGTCCGGTCGGGTGCCGACCGAGAGAGCCACGATATCGTCAGGCGCTATAGCCGCCCGGAAGAGCGCGCCGAGCCTCTCAGGATCGCCATAGGTGTTGGTATAAGACTGAAAATAGGCCATATACATCTTGTTTGCCTTCTTTGGGAACTTCCTGTCGACCTTCTCTTTTGCGATTGCAACTTGTTCCTCAATCGGCAGAAACGGAGCCGCAAAATCTCCTGATCCGCCCTCCGAGCAAAAAGTACAGCCGCCCGTTCCAATCGTTCCATCCCGGTTGGGACAGGTGCATCCCGAAGACAGCGACAGCTTGTAGACCTTGCCCCCAAACTCCGCCTTCATTGCTTCCGAAAACGACAGATACTCCATCTCCTCACACCTCATCGTAAAACACAGCCTGACTGCCAGAAGATGGCACTCCTGGGACAGTGCTCACGACCTCTCCCAGGCGGTGCCATCAGAACCGTCCCGATCGTTTCCATGCTACCTGTACTCCTGCGTAATCTCCTCAAACGTCCTCCTGCCCTCGATGTAGTCCCGATAGACCAGCTGCGGATCCTGATTGTGGTACATGGCGCAGATACCGCACATATCGCAGTCGTTGAGGCACTGAAAGTGCTCCTTAATATACCTGAACCTCTCCTCCTCCGTCGACTCCTCAATCGCCGGTGCTCCATATCTTATGTTCATATAGCCCACCTCCATGCCCCTTTATAAAAGAAAAACCGACCTGAATGTCCACGCAAGTAACCCCAGCATCTCGCCAAATATCGTCTCATGCTGGGGACTCTTCTTCTCACAAAACTGCCAAAAGAAGCTACCTTCTCTTTTTCATCATAAAAATGCATCCTGCTGCCGTTGCCATGATCGTTAACCACAGAAAGACAGGTCCGGTGTCACCTGTGTCGGCATTGAAAATGCTCCTCCTTCCCGTGAGTCCTCCCGCAATTCCTCCATTTCTCGCACTTCCGCCACCTTTTTTATTGGGATCAAGTCCTGGCGGTTTGCCGGAATTGCCATTTCTCCCATCATCTCCCCATGGTGTCGTCGGCGATGGAGTGACGCTCGGCGTCACTGTAGGCGTCACCGTAGGAGAGGTCGACGCAGTCGGAGTAGCCGAAGCCGTCGGCGTCACTGTGGCGGTCGGCGTAATAGAGGCCGTCGGAGAAACCGATGCCGTTGGTGAAACAGAAATCGTCGGGGAAACCGATGCCGTCGGTGTAACGGAGGCCGTCGGGGAAACCGAAGCTGTCGGAGACACCGCCGCCGTAGGATGCACAGATGGCGTCCCGGTCGGATTGACCGGAGAAGGCCCGGGATCAGGGACATTTGCGCTCGTTCTCTTATTTTCAAAAGTCACTCTGTCGACCTTGCTGCCTGTCTGCCGGTTCTCGACCGTAGCCAGAACACGAAGGCCGCCGGCAGAACCATTTTCCCCATAAATGTGGAGAATGTAATCGGTCGCGTCGTAAGTGTAACCGCTCTTAGCAGGCGTCACCTGCTTCAAGTCAAACTTGTAGGCGCCCGCATGAGCAAGCTTTACGGTGAACTTCGCTGCTGATCCGCTCCAGGCAAAGAGTCCGGTCGAGCTGTCGTAACCATCGCCGGTGACTGTGTAATCGGTGTCCTCGTTGACCACATAGACTGATTCCGGCGTGCTGTCGATGGTCAGCGAATAGGTTCCCCTCTTCTCCCCCGCCGGATAAGATATGCCATTCTTCGAGGTATAAACAAGATCGACAGAAATCGTCACCTCGCCATTTGCGCCGGTTGCCACGGAGGCCGCTGCCGTCATCGCAGTCAACAAGGAAATGCAGAGAATGATGATCAGCGGGAGAAGCCGGCGCCTATTTTTTCTTTTTCCAATCAAAACCCGCATCACCCCTTTTTACAACAAAATACAGAATAAGAAGCACCCCGGCCGCAAGACTAAGGCCAGCAATCAGTCTCGGAGCCATCCCGTCAGCAGAAGGTTTGCCCGCCACCTGCCTCTTCACAGTGTGATCCGACGTGTTCGCAAATGTGTCCGGATGCACCTGATCCTCGATTCGGGCCATAAGCACGTACCGCCTGTCCGTGCCCGACGCGCAGGTCGAAAGAAGCACCACATGATCGTCCGCCTTCACCCCGATGTCCCGGCTGAATCGCGCAATCTTCTTCACATAGGCAAGAAAGCTCTCCCTCCCGCCGTCACTTACCTTTGCGTTATTGAGCGTAAAATCGTAGGCGTCCGCGTCAATCATGGCGAACATGTGGAGTCCGTGCAGCCGGTTGCCGTAATAGAGCGATCCGTACTCATGACTATTGAAAAATGCCTCATCTTCGAACAGATCCAGATCCCCGAACATCTCATTCTTCTCCATGTGGTGCCCGTAGATAATCGTGTTGAAGTCTGAAAAATCCCTCTGGTTAGCCGCGTCGAGGAAAATGCTTCCCCCAAGTGCGAACTGCCCTTCCACATTTGTGTTGATGTAGTCATCGTTGGTTTCGCCCTGCACGACCGGGTAGTCGATCCCGGTCCCGTAAATGCTGATCCACCCGAGGACGTCCGGGTTCATGGCGCACAGCTCCTCAAAACTCGGCGAATCTTCCTCGTCCGTCGGCTTGTAGGTCTCATACCTGGCCGCGTCCGAGTCTTCATAAATCCGTCCCGTGTCCCAGATCGAGTAAAAAGCAAAGCCGAGCACCAGAATCATGAAAGCAAGAATGATCAGATTGACCGCCTCATTGGTCACCGCGACGGCGATCCTCGCCCCGCTCCCCTTTTTATAGGAAAATGTCTCTTCCGCCCCTTTTTGCTCTTTCGTGAGATCCGCCTCCCTGATGAAAATGTGTGAAAAATGGCAACTATTCAGGAGGGCATCCTTGCTTCGAGAAAAACATGTTCTCCCCGACTCAAAAAGAAGGGTTGATGAGTGACGAAGGTATGCCCGGAAAGACAATTCGCCGCTGAAGTGCTAAACGAAGATTCAGTGGACCTTCGAAGAGCAGCCGACCGAAACGGAGTGTAGAGTGTTTTTCTCTCCGCTTGGAGCCCGTCCTTAATAGTTACTCGATAACCTTTATCTTCTGACCTTTCTCTTCACTCCCGCATAGAGGAAAATGCCGGCCACAACTGCGATGATGAGCGCTATGAAGGGCGCAATGCTGGTGACAACGCCGGTCGGGGTGACCTTCTGGTAGGTATTTGTGACAGCACAGGTATTCGTGCCCTCACCGATGAGAGAAGAAGAAGGCGCGACTGCTGTCGCTGCACCGCCGTTGGAGACCGTCGAATAGGTGACAGTTGCATTGGCCGGCGTCGTTGTCTCGCTGAAAGAGTACTTAGTTCCGGCAGGAAGGTTATTGAAAGTTACAGAATCGTCCTTCTTCATCTGGAAATGATAAACAGTATCATACGCCAGGCTTGTCACTTCTGTTCCACCTGCATCTGTGAATGTAACACCGGTCGGCACGGTAATTGTTGCGTCGTCCGCCGTCGTGGAAGCCTTTGTGAACCTGATATTGAAATCATATTCCTTGTTTAAATCCACATATTCACTGTTGACGACAGCTTTTGACACGCTGAGAGATGTAGACTTCGTGTATGTGTTTGTGAACGTCATCTTGCCAAGCTTGGTTGTATCTGCTGCATTATTCGAATCCGTCACGGAATACTCGGTCGTGCCGTCACTGCTCACATAAACGTGAATATAGAAATCATTGCTGTCCGTAGAAGTCCATCCAAAGCCGTCTGCAGCAGTCAGACTGTCAATATCCTCCACAACCTTGAATGTATACTCGCCGGCATCCGCTGACGTAAAGGCAGGAATCGCTGTCGTTGCAGTTTTGACAAGAGTGCCAGTTGCACTGGTCCCACTTGCGGTAGCCACCGTTACATCCGGAACTGCGATATCTTCCTTTGGGCTGATCATGCCATCAGCATTTGTCGTCTGCGTAATCTTAAACGTGACATTGCTCGGAACCGTCACTCCCTCCGCCACGTTGACCGTCTTCTCGATCGTAGGCTGCGTGGTGCTCAGTGTCGGAGTCACATCCGTCGCCATCACGCTGACGGGTGCAATTACCATGGAAGCTGCCAGAATGCTACTCATCAGAGCAGCTTTCATCATGTTTCGTTTCATACCTTTTCCCTCCTTCAATTTGGGAATCATTTGTCGCATATCTATTAAAACGGCTTAGGCCATCTTAACCATGAATTAAGTTGCATATAGCCAAAAGGATGCTTCTGTCGGTTCTGCGAAAGAGGAACAGGGAAACCGTCCCTGTAACTGTTCCTGATGCCCTCCCGAATCGCTGCACATCCCTTTTGATCCCTAGAAACCGCGCCTGCGGATACAGGTCACCACTTTGCCCCTGGTCGCCTTTTTTTCGACGGGGCCGTAAATGCGGCTGTCCCTGGATTCCGTGCGGTTGTCACCCAGAACAAAAACCTGATCGTCTGCGAGGGTCACAGGAAATGTAATGCCGTCGACATAGGGAAGTGTCTGGGTGTAAATGTTGCTCTCGATCTGCATGTTGCCGTTGATGGCGAGGCCGTCCTTTTTCATGTCTACCTCGTCACCCGCCACTGCGACCACCCGGCGGACCTCCGTCTCACCGTCAACGGACAGGGCAATGGCATCCTGCACGTTGTAAGTTCTGTCAAATCGATAGTAGATAACAAGATCTCCCTCCCGGAAAGCCGGCGCCATGGAATTATCCCTGACCTGCGTGATCCCGAACACACATGTAAACAAAATGACAAAGAAGAGTACGACGAGCACGATCTTAAAGAGCAGCAGAAGAAAATCCGCAAGAACATTTGCATTTCCCGCATTCGAAGTCGCCTTAGTGTCTGCCCCTTCTGCATTTCCTTTTCTCCTCATGAGGACTTGCCCCGGCGCTGCATTTTCTTCTTAACAAGAACATAGAACCCCGCAAGCATCATGAAAATGCCTCCTATAAGCGCCAGTCTCACGATCGGCCCCATCTCATCGAGCCTCACTCCGGTCTTTACGACCTTCTGCTCTCCGCTGAAAATGCACCCTTCATCCTTTTTTTCCTTCTCACCTGACGCACTCCCATCAGGATTTGTGAGACGGCGGACAGCCATATTGACAACGTATTTACGATCACCCGGTTTTTCATTATTGAAGACCTGATAATGAACCGAGAAGGTGGACTGGTCGTGACTGTATTGGGTGCCATCCTCCTGTGATTCACTCACGACATACCAGTAATCTCCAAGGGGATTGTCCATGTTCTCAAAGTCAGGCGTTGGTATTGTCACCTTCTGTGAACCTTCTTTGGCAGTCACTGTAACCGGAGCGATCGCGGGACCGTTGCCGGAAACCGTGACGTTAAAGGTGATCTTCTCATCCCAGTAAGAATTTCCTGACAAGGTCAAAGTAATTGGTACAGCCTTCATCGAAGTCTCGGGGATTGTGGTGTTATACTTAAAAGTAAGAACACATTTCTGTGTCCCGTCCGTCTGCTCCTCAAGTGAAGCCGACATCACATATCCGGGGTGCTGCGGTGCTGAGACATCCTCCGTTTTAGAAACATCAATCTCTTTGACAAGTTCTGTCGTCCAGTGATTGCTGTCGTTCAGAGTCGGAGATATCGTCGTTTTTCCCTGTCCATCCGGTTCCTTATAATAAAATCTGATAACAGCCTGGGTCGGCCGCTTTCCGTCTGCATTATCATTGTCATCCCAGACCACCTCAACCGGAATATGTACTGTGTTTGCAGCTGAATCCACAAGAATCTCGATAGGACTTGTATTGCCTGTCCCCACTGTGGATCCCTGAACAGTGCTGCTGTAATTTTCCGGAGCTGTGTATGTCCACCCGTAAGTACGGCTTGGAACCAGAGGAATTGACGCCGGTAAGGAATAGGTGGCTGTATCCGTTGCCTCGTAAGTGTTTTTCACTGTCAAAGATCCACCAGGCACCGTATTGCCTGCGCTGTCGACAAACCGAGCCGAAATCAACTTGCGAAGCGTCACTGTCAGCGAAGATGCGGCATCTCCACTCGGAACAGTGAACGTATCGCCTGTTACCGTTGTCCCATCCACAGTGCATTGGTATGCCTCATAATTGCTACTGCCGCTGCCGTCTGTGATCCTGATCCGATATGTCTCACCCGGCACAACACTGATGCTGTTGGCGGTCTGCTTCGTAGACCGAAACCCCATAGCATAGGTTCCCGAAATCGCATCTCCACCTGAAGTTGAAATCAACTGATAACTCCAGTTATTCAGGTTTCCCGGAAGAAACCATCTATATCCGCTATATCCGTCTTCATCCACAAAGAGGATATTCACCGTCTTCGTCGCCGCTGCATTAACCACGGCGACACTTGCTTTCTCCTCCGCGACCTCCACGTTCTCCTGCAGGCCTCCGCCCTCATTGGACGACACATGATTGCCCGACACCTGCCCGCTGCCAGCCGATCCGCCGAGCGCCCAGGCGTTGACCGGCAACCCAAGGATCAGAATGATCGCTATGAGCAGGGTCAGATATTTCTTCTTTTCTTTCACTTCTTTCTCCTTTCCCTATATAAAGTGCAGTTCTATTTCTCCAAGGAGCCTTTTTCTTTGGGTATCTTACTCTTTAGGGGTCTTTCTCTCTAGCTGCCTTTCCATTCGTCTGCCATCGAAACGAAAATCCATCCCCAATTCATAGGTTCTTCCTCTCCAATGATATTTCACAATTATTGCATTGTTGTGCACACGCTTTTCGTCATTTTTCTATTTTTTAATTATTTTCGTTCTTCTATTTTACTACTATTGATAGTAATTGCAATCATATATTGAAGATATATGTGCGTTTTGTACATCGTCCGCATTACTATTCACAGGATCTGCTGTTCTCGGGTGCGGTCGCATAGTGAAAAAGGGAACTGAAAACCTGCTTGTGGCAGTCATCTGTTTTTTGTGCATTTTCGACAATTTCAGGAAACCAATTTTGTTGTTTCGGTTTCTTGTCAATGGCAAGGGAAAAAGCTATGATAAGACCATAGGGAAACCGAATATTAATTCACAGTTTCCTCCGTGGAGTTGATCATGGATGAGAAAGATGGCAAAAAGAGAATTCTGGAGGCAGTCATTGACCTCTTCAACGATAAGGGGCTCAGGTTCACCATGAGCGATGTCGCAAAAGCCGTAGGCATGAGCAAAAAGACGCTCTATGTCTACTTCAGGAGCAAAGAGGATCTCATGCTCCAGATGACGGATTACTGCTTCAAGTCAATCAAAGACAGCGAGGCAAAAATCATCAGCGATCCGACCCTCCCTGTGCCGGAGAAGATTCGCCGAATTCTGGGGGTGCTGCCGGAGCGCTATCTCCAGCTGGACCTGACCCAGCTTTCCGACCTCAAGACATCCTATCCCTCCATCTACAGGCGTGTGGAAGAACATCTGGAAAATGACTGGGAGCCGACCATCCACCTCCTTATGCGGGGCATGGAGGAAGGCAGCGTGAGGAAAATAAATATCCCGGTCTTTAAAATGATGCTGGAAGCCTCGATCGAGCAGTTCTTCAGGAGGGATATCCTTGCTGAAAATCATATGACCTATTACGAAGGGCTTCAGGAGGTCGTGGGCATTCTCGTGGACGGCATTCTTGTCAAGTCATAAGGTACTGTTCACGGGTGGGCCAGGTTCCGAAAAAATACGTCCTCATCGACTCAGTGCTTCGCTCATTCGCCGCTGAGGACGTGTTTTTTCCTCCACCTGACCATCCCCGTGAACAGGAACAATCATAAGGAGGAAGAAGGAAAATGAAAAAATTAACCAAAAAGAAAATGTGGTGCTTCGCCATTGGCCAATTCGGGTGGAGCCTGCTGTCGGCCCTCATCACCAACTGGCTGGTCTACTTTTACCAGCCGGACAAGGCCTCACAGGCGGCGGGGCAGACGCTTTTTATTCCCCAGGGGCGCGTCATTCTGGGGATCGCGACGATTATCGGAGGGATCGCGGCAGTCGGCAGAATTTTTGATGCAGTGACAGACCCGCTCATCGCAAATCTGTCGGATCGGTCGACGAACCCCAGGGGGCGGCGCATTCCTTTCATGCAGAAAATAGCGCTCCCCTTCGCAGTCGTCACTGTCCTGGTCTTCTGGGCTCCGGTCAATGAGATCTCCAATGCAAATGGCGTCTGGCTGCTGGTCACCCTGCTCCTCTTCTACCTCTTCATGACGACCTACTGCACGCCCTACAATGCTCTTATCTCGGAGCTGGGGACGACGCAGGACACAAGAATCAGCATCTCGACCTACATCAGCGTGACCTTCCTGCTCGGAAGTGCCATCGGCTACGCGGCGCCTTACATCTGGGGACCGCTGACGCCGAAATTTGGCCGTGTCTGGGCGATTCGAGTTACCTTCATCATCCTCGCTGTCATCGCCTTCATTGCCCTGCTCGTGCCGACATTTACCATCCGCGAGAAGGACTACATTGACGCAAAACCTTCAAATGACAATGCATTTGCTTCTCTTGCAAAGACGTTTAAGAACAGGGACTTCCGGGTCTTTGTCGGATCGGATGTGCTCTACTTCGTTGCGCTGACCATTTTCCAGACGGGATTGCCTTTCTTCGTGACGACCCTCATGAAGCTGCCGGAGACCATGACGACCATTCTCTACGTCGCCATGACATTGCTCTCTTTCGCCTGCTACCCGCTCGTCAACATGCTCGCGCGGAAGCTGCAGAAGAAGCGCATGGTCCTCATCGGCTTCATTGGCCTCTCCTGCGCCTATGTCATCACGGCTCTCTCAGGTCTTGCCGGCATCGGCGGCATGGTCTGGGGCGTCCTGGTCGTGGCTGTCGCAGCCTTCCCCATGGCCATCCTGGGCATCCTGCCCCAGGCTATCGTGGCGGACATCGCCCAGGCAGACGCGACAGTGACCGGCGAGAAGCGCGAGGGAATGTTCTTCGCGGCCCGCACATTTGCCTTCAAGATGGGCCAGTCCGTCTCCATGCTGCTCTTCACGGCCTTCGCCTCCATTTCCCCGGAGACGGGTCTCGGCTACCGCATCGCGGCCGTCACGGCGACAGTCATCTGCCTCATCGGCGCTGTCATTCTCTCCCGCTACGATGAGAAGAAGATCCTTGGCATCATCGTGCCGGAGGAGAAATAAATCACATAAACCCCAGCAGGGACCCATATCTGGACTCCTGCTGGGGTTTTCAATTTTCATGAGCTCAATCATGCCCTCACTTTCTCATCTTGGTAAGCTCGATAGCTTCTTTGCCGGTCATGTGGTCGATGGTGACTTCGACAACAGCAAGGATCCTGCGCTCACGGTCGATCTCTTTCTGAACAGCTTCCAAATTGGGATAGTACTTCATGCCCAGAGTCTCGGCGGCATGCTGGATCTCTTCAGGGCTCTCGAGAATCTTTGCCCGGCCACGTACGATGACGCTGCGAAAATAAGTCGTCAGCTCCTCCGGCACGATATCTGCTTTCTCAATGACGCAGAGAGAAACCCTGTCGTCGGCCCGCATGGCGTCGAGCTTCTCGCCCTGCCTTGCACAGTGAAAAAAGATCTTTCCATCCGCATAGACATAGTTGACAGGCACCGTGTAGGGATAGCCATTCCCGTCAATCACCCCAAGAACCGCGGTCTTTCCTTCCTGAAGAATCTTCTCCGTCTCCTCATCACTTAATTGCTGTCTAAAGCGCCTCATCTTTCTGAATTCCATCATCAGTCCTCCTTATCTTTTTTCCAATTCTACAGGTTTCATCCCCAAAATCTATGGGTCAAAGGTGCCCTCCTGAATAGTTACCATCATTTTAGTTACAGTTCACACGTCAGCCAACAGGTGCCCTTCGGAAAGCGCTTCCGGAGAGGACCTTTGAGGGGGCGCTGAACGTCCAGTGGACGTTCGTTTAGCGCCGACCGA
>OMTP01000256.1 GCA_900313955.1 uncultured Lachnospiraceae bacterium
CACCGGACAATTGCGAATATTCGCAATTGTCCGGTGACAGGCACCCAAACAGCTCAAAAGGATTCTCAACTATGGCGTCTTCGTTCCATCCAACTCCAACTATGTTCCTCATCGTCTGTCCCTTTCTCTTCCTCGCGGGGCTGGTCGACTCCATCGCCGGGGGCGGCGGACTGATCTCGCTGCCGGCCTATATGATTACAGGCATGCCCATGCACTTCTGCGTGGCGACCAACAAACTGTCGTCGACATGCGGAACGACGGTGGCGACGACCCGCTTCATAAAAAACAGGCTCATCGACTTGCGGCTGGCCCTTCCCTCCATCGCTGCAGGCGTGGTCGGGTCCATAATCGGCTCCCACATTTCCCTGATGATGCCGGAGGATCTCATCAAGAAGATTCTCCTCTTCGTTCTGCCAGTGGCGGCCTTCTTCGTCCTCAACAAGAACATTTTCAAGGACAATCCCGACGAGGATGAGAACGCGAAGCCATCGAAGCGCACCTATCTTGTCGCGACCCTGGCGGCTCTCATCATCGGCTGCTACGACGGCCTCTACGGGCCGGGGACAGGAACCTTCCTCATCATCGCTTTCACGGTCTTCGCAAAGATGAGTATCAAGCGCGCCAATGCCCAGGCCAAGGTCATCAACCTGACAAGCAACGTCACGGCTCTCGTCGTCTTCCTCGTCAATGGCCAGGCGGTCATCCCCCTGGGACTGGCCGGAGCCGCCTGCAGCATCGCCGGCAACTACGTAGGGTCAGGTCTCGTCATGACCCGAGGAGCAAAAGTCGTGAAGCCCATCCTCATCGTCGTGCTGGTTCTCCTCTTCATCAAGATCGTGAGCGGAATGTGAAATACTCTCAAAATGAGGTCTCCCCCGACACCCCCAAAAAAGACCGGTACAGGGGGAGACAGTTCCTCCATGGAGACCTCAGCATTCACTCGAACCCGAAGATCCCGTCCACATGCGGCGTTTTCGACTCTGCATAAAGGCCGACAGACTTGAGATAGTCGACGGTGTTCGTGAACTCCCGGTAGATGGTAAAGCTCTGACCGACGGTATCATAATAAGCGTCGTGGCCATACGCCTCATACGTCCCATCATCCTCGTTCGTATTCTCCGAATGAAAGGTGAGGCTGCCGTCAACCCCGGCGGTCTTGCTGAATTGATAACCCCAGTTTTCAAGATCTTTCATATAGGCCTCGCGGAAGCCTTCATAGACATTGCCCGCCTCGTCCCAGAACTGGCCGCCGCCATAGTTGGTGTCGTCATTCACTTCAAAGACAGCCGACCATTTCCCACTCTTTTTAATCTTCTCGCGCATATACTGGTCATGATAGATCTGGAAAAATCCCTCGCGGAAAGCCTTCTGGCAGGTGATCTTCTCAAGGAGATCCCCCTCTTTTTGCGTGTTCACATTGTAGGTGCGCCCGATGGTTTTCCCGTTCTTAAGCCTCCACCAGATCGTCACGGTCCCGTGCTCCTCATCGCTGTACCAGGCCCCGCCCTGATCCTGCATATCAAGAGTCGTCTCAATCCCATTTTGCGCCAGCTTCTGCACGTCTTCTGTATCTTCCAGAACCATGTATTTCTTTGAAAACTCAGCGGAGCTCATATACTGTCCATTTTCATCGTAGCAGCCGCCTCCCCCGTCGGGCACGACCGCCGACGACACGATTTCCTCTGCCTTGGGCAGATAGCGGTCATAGCGCTTTCCGGCCGCAGCCATGCATGTGATCGAGAGCCCGCAGGCAAGCAGGATGATGCCGTCCTCCAGGAGGTGATTCTTGAAAGCCGCCACATTAAAGTCGTAAATGATCTCCATGACCATTCCCATAATGAACCCAAAGATAACGGCCACGACAAGTCCCTGTGTCGTCGAGCTGTTGGTCGATCGTCCCATGACAAAAGCATACATGAAAACGAGCACGCTCATGGCGATCTTGACGATGTGCCTCACTGGCCCGAAAACTATGGCCGTTCCCGCAGACTCATTTTTTCTCCTGGAAAATGCCCACGCCGCAAGTGCCATGGCTGCCACGGCGCAAAGAAGATTGGCTGCGATCACACGGGCGGGCGAATCCATATGGAGGCTGTTGAAAATGGGGCTGGTCACGATAAATTCGCTTTCTGTCCAGTAGCTCTCCGCCATCGTATAGACAAATGCGTCCACAAGTCCGCCCCTGAGCATTCGGACCCCACACTCGTAGAAGGTGAACACACAGACAGCCAGAACCGCCACAATCATATTTCCCGTCAGCATCATAGCCAGCGTTCCCATCGCAAAACCCGCTGCCGCAAGGGACCATACCAGAAGATAGCCCTTGAAGACGCCAAAGGCAAGGCTTCCGGGAATCTCTCCGCCGATCCCTGTAAGAAGCGCTCCGACAAAAAAGAGGACAAGACTGATGGCCGTGAAGATCATAAGGGAGTTGAGCACAATGGCGAGAAATCTCTGCTTCTTTGTGTAGGGCTCACTCTCATAGAAGTCCAGCATCTTCTTGCTGTGGAGATAGGAAAATCCCTGCAGCGCCAGAAGAATTCCCGAGAGATATGCAAAAAGCACGGGCATCGTCGGGTGAACGAAGGAAACCCTGACGATCATCGCGTAATTATCCCCATCATATCCGGTTTTCTGCATGAGGGGCACGACGATACAGCTCAGGAAATAGAAAAATGCGATGCAGACAATCGGCCACTTGCGCCTCCTTGTCAATTCCTTTTGGGAAATGCGTCTCTCACCCGAGGATGAGTTTCTTGATGTCATACCCTGCCACCTCCGTTTCACTGATAAAGAGTTCCTCCAGAGTCAGAGGAAGAATTTCGAAGAAGACCATGCTTGTATTGGCGAACTTCGCTTTGATGTCATTTGCCTCGCCGCGCACGACAAGGGTGTGGAGCCGACCGCGAGTCTCGTGGTTGAGGATCCTGAGGGTCGACAGCACAGCGCCGGCGTCATTTTCATTTTCAAAAACACACTGGATCTTGGAGACGCCCAGCTTCATGTCGACCAGATCCTCGGACAGAAGGAGGCCGCCCTTGTGGAGAAGCCCCACGTGGTCGCAGATATCCTCGAGCTCGCGCAGGTTGTGCGAGGAGATGACGGGAGTCAGGCCGCGCTCCGACATGTCCTCGGCGAAGAGGGACTTGACGCCCTGGCGCATGACCGGGTCGAGCCCGTCGAAGGTCTCGTCGAGGAAGAGATACTTTGTCGCCGCGCATAAGCCCAGCAAAATCGCCAGCTGCCGCTTCATGCCCTTGGAGTAGTTGGAAATGCGCCTCTTTCTGTCAAGGCCGAAGTCCTTTGTCAGTTTGTCAAAGCGCTCCGCCTGAAAATGCGGGTACACGCTCTCCATGTACTTCTCCGTCTCCGCCGCGTTCGCGTTGGGGAAGAAGTAGGGATCGTCCGGTATAAAATAGAAGAGACCTTTGGCCTCAGGGTTGTCCCAGACTTCCTTTCCATCGACCAGAATCTGTCCCTGGTCGGGTTTCAGCACGCCTGCCAGCATGCGAAGGAGGGTGCTCTTGCCGGCTCCGTTGGTGCCAACGAGGCCGAAGACCTCCTCTTCTCTGATGCTAAGAGAAATGTGATTGACGGCTTTGATGTCGGCGAAAGACTTTTCCAGATTTTTAATTTCGATCATCTTCCTTCGCCTCCTTCACAAGCTCATCGACGTCGATGCCGAGCTCCTTCGCCTTCTGAAAGATTTCACGGAGCTCCTCTGCCAGTTCTTTCTTTTTCATTTTCCAAAGCCCCTCGTCGGCGCGCACAAAATTGCCGCGCCCCTTGACTGCGTAAATGTAACCTTCCCGCTCCAGCTCCATATAAGCCTTCTGGACCGTGTTCGGATTCGTCGACAGCTCCATGGCCAGCTTCCTCACGGACGGCATCTGCTCGTCCGGAGCCATGACCCCCTTCAAAATCAGGAACTTGTACCGGTCCGCAATCTGCTCATAGATCGGCCGGCTGTCCTGGTAATCGATAAAATCCAAGGCACTTCCTCCTTTCTTCATCCTCTCGGGTCCGTCCCCTCTGTCTGCTTCAAGCAGGTTGATCTTTCTAACTGCCTTATTGTCCGGCAAGTGCCCGGGCAGACAACTTCATTTCGAAGCAGAAACATCCTCGCAGCAGTTGTGATATCTGTATTATTACGCATAATACACTATGTCATCAATTTTGTCGTAAGACTCCCACCAGTGAAGTAGCCAGCCTCCAACCTTGCTCACCCATTTTGTCCTGAGATCATGGGAATAAAAGTGCCCTCCTGAACAGTTACCTTTTGTCCTCCTCTGGCAGAGGGATGCTGGATGAGGACGAAAGAACCGTCCCTGTGTCCTCATCCCACCTTCTCGGTGATGATCCACCCGTCGATGTTGTTGCCTGAGATGTCGTAGTCCCCTTCCGGCTCGTCGATCTCGGACTCTGCTGTGAAGTAGACGGAGTAATTGCTTCCGTCGTCGGTCGTGATGCTGAGAGGGCTCTCCGCCGACGTGTTATCTCTTAAGTAGGAAATGTACTCTTCCAGGCAATAGTTCTTCTCGTACATGAACTTGGCGTGGGGAAGCCCCACATACCGAAAATGCCACTCTTCGTTGGAAATCCCTGTGATCGAGACTTTGTCCTCTGCATAGCGCCGGATGTAGCCGTACTTGTAGCAGTTCTGCTTGATCCAGGCCGCGTTATCAGACCCGGAGAAGCTGCCATAGCTGCCGTCGGAATGGATGATGCCCAGGTCTACGGCCAGACCTGTGTGATGCTCACTGTAGCCCGGTGCCGCCACATACGCTCTAGCGTGATCCTCGCCGTAGGTCGCGACGTCCTCATCCCAGACGTTCTGCTGGTACTGCTCGGACCTGTAGGCAGACGAAACAGCCGTGACGCTGGTGCCGAGCGCCTCGTCGCAGGCTTTGATCATCTGATCGAGCGGAGTCAGCGCCCGCCTTGCGAGTTCAAGCTCATCCTTGTCGACCGGATAGGCGTAGGACTGGTTGTCTTTGATGTTGACGAGATTCACTGAATCCGCATTGGCGTCGAAATCATAGGCATGCGTGGCCGACACGACAATCAAGTCGCCTGAGTGAAGCATTTGACTTGTGAGCTCAATCGTCTTTTTCTCCGGCGCAGAAATTTCCGAAATGAGAGTGCCGCTGTCGGAGTCCGCCTCCGTCGCGTCGGCATTTTCCGACTCTGCTTCCGCTCTCCCGACATCCACAGAGTCTGCAAGGCTTCCTGTCTCTGTCGGCGAAGCCGCAGAAACCACCGCCGACTCCCCGCTCTTCGGCGAAATTGTCGGAAAGCTCCTCTGAAAAACAAACGCTATCGCCGCGATAAGGACAATTACCAGCACCACGAGCACAGCAATCTGCCGCCTCACCTTTTTCTGTCTCGCTGCCTTTCGCGCAGCGTTCTTTCTCTGCCTGTCGCTATTTGAGCTCATACAGCAATCCTTTCCCTTGCGTTAAAGCGCTCATGCATGAAGTGTTTTAACTGTATTAAGTATACTAATACACATGTGTTTTGTCAAGCATGATCACACCACTGCTTTCATGATCCTGGTCTTGTCGACGACGAAGATGGACAGATCCATGAAAATGTGGGCGATGAGCACCGAGATGATGACGCCGTTGGACTTGAGCAGAAACTGCACATGGAAGCCGTACCAGCAGACAAGCCCCGAGTAGACCAGCATCAGGACAAGGAGTGGCAGGTTCTGCGCCACCTGGTGGCAGAGGTTCTGAAAATCCTTGACCGTAAAATCAAAAAAAATGAAGCGGCCGACGGCAAGTGTAATGAAGTACATAATCAGCTCATTATAATTGGTGTCCTCATAAATAAAGCGGATGTAGAGTAAAATGACCACCACGTAGATGGTCGAGACCAGCCGCACGCCCCCTTTCTGTTCCGGCGTCAGATGGGTGAGTTTGACAAGGATCATATCCAGCCACGCTGTCATGAAGACCGACAGGCAAATGAAAAGGAGCAAAAAGACATCCTGATACTTGTGCCAGATGGTCGCGACTTCAGGCATCTTCTCGTCAATGATGTAATAGAGAGCCAGGAACGTCAGAATCGACGTCGAGGAGAAAACCATCTCATAGAAAGATTCGATAATCATGTAGGGGCGCTTCCGAATGTGCTTATAGGCCCTCCGATCCTCCCTGTTCTCCAGATCGAGATTTTGGATGGCGCGGGAGCGCTCTGCCTTAGCGATCGACACAATAATAGCGAGCACAGCCGCCAGCCCGACAAAAGCGACCAAAAGGAACTGGCCCGCATTTTTCCAGTTAAAATAGTGCTGAATATAGTACTTATCCAAATTGTTCAATTGGAAAAAACTCCTTTCTCAAGTATAATAAGCTGTGGTAAAATAATATTTCGTGCGCAGATCTACCGCTCACAAAAACATCATGCAGTATAGCACGATTTGATGAAAAATAGAAGCGGGTGCCTGTCACCAGACAATTGAGGTAATTTACATGTCAGAAATAAAAGCCATCACCTGCCCCTGGCGCAAGAAATGCGGGGGCTGCACGACGATCGGCCAGCCGTATCAGCTGACCCTGGATACAAAACTCAAGAAACTCAATGAGACGGTCCGCCCGGCGGCCAAAGTCGACGAGATCGTGGGCATGGAGGATCCCTACCATTATCGCAACAAAGTCCATTGGTGCTTCGCAATGCAGAACAACGCCTACAACGAGCGCGTCCACGTGGCCGGCATTTACGCCGCCGGAACCCACAAAGTCATCTCCGTCTCCAACTGTCTCATTGAAAATGAGGAAGCGGACGCTATCTTAAAGGATATCGTTCAGATTGCCAGAAAATACAAAATGCCCTATTTTGACGAGGACACGGGTCTCGGCCTTCTGCGCCATGTCGTTATCCGCACGGGCCACAAGACCGGCCAGATCATGGTCGTCCTTGTCTTAAGTGACAGGGAAATGCCGGGCAAGAAGAATTTTGTCGATCTCTTGAGAAAAAAGCATCCGAACATCGAGACTGTGGTCATCAATGTCAACGATCAGAAGACCAATATGGTCCTGGGCGAACGCGAGACAAATGCCTATGGCCGCGGCTTCATCGAAGATGAGCTCTGCGGCAAACGATTCCGCATCTCCTCCAGATCCTTCTATCAGGTCAACTCCGAGATGACTGAGAAGCTCTACGGCACCGCCATCGAGTGGGCCAACCTGACCGGCCACGAGAAAGTGGTCGATGCCTACTGCGGCATCGGCACCATCGGCATCTGCACCGCCGACAAGGCAAAGTCGGTCATCGGCTGCGAACTCAATCCTGACGCCTGCAAAGACGCCGATGTCAACGTAAAGAGAAATGGCCTCAAAAACGTCCGCATCGTCAACGAAGACGCCGGCAGGTTCCTCAGTGAGATGGCAGACGAGCACGAGAAGGCAGACGTCATTTTCCTCGACCCGCCCAGAAGCGGCTCGACGGAAGAGTTCCTCGACGCCGCAGCAGCGGTGTCCCCGGGCAGGATCATTTACATCTCCTGCGGCCCCGAGAGCCTGGCCCGCGACCTCAAATATTTAAAAAAGAAGGGGTACACGCCCAGAAAGGCCAAAGCCTTCGACATGTTCCCCTTCACCGACCATGTGGAGACGGTAGTATTGATGTCAAGAATCGAAGGGAAATAGCCTTGAAAGCCCGGTATTACTGCGGTTTTCGGGAAATCGGGCAAAGTTGGCATCGGACAGGCAGAACGCTCTGCGGAAACTTATCCAAGGGGAATCCGGGTCAAAAAGTGTGAGAGTTGAGTTGCCAAGTTAGATGTCAATAAGTTGAGTTGCCGAGTTAGATGTTGGGGAGTTGTGGCTGTGAGATAGATGTCAGGGAAAGTCGAATGGAGGTGATAGATTGAAGAAATATTTGGCACCGCTTTTTATGCTCATAATCTTTGAAGCTGTTGCAATTACATTATGGCTTACAAAGGATAATATTTTTTACCTCTTCAATTTCAGCTACATCGGGCTTTCGATATCTTTGGGGATTTTTCTGTTTATAAAAAAATATAAGCACGCAAGACGTATCGTTCAGTTGCTTGTTGGCTTATATATGCTGATATATCTGGGGCTTATCTGCAATGAGAATATGCAGATCGAGGGATTCTGGTATTACTTATTCACCGGAGTTTTTGAGGCTGCCACCATTCATTACGCCGTTGCAAAGATTTTCGGGCCACTATTATTCGGCAGAGGCTGGTGTGGATATGCCTGCTGGACAGCTATGGTCTTGGATTTTCTTCCTTACAAGTCTCCATCACAACCAAGAAAGAATCTCGGATGGATCAGATACATTACATTTACGTTTTCACTGGTATTTGTTGCCTCATTGTTCCTTGCTAAGGTTGGCAATATCGAACGGATTATGTTCTGGGCATTTATTGTCGGCAATCTCGCTTATTATGCTGTGGGCATTGCACTCGCATTTGCGTTTAAGGATAACCGAGCATTTTGTAAATATATATGTCCCATCACTGTATTTTTGAAGCCAATGAGTTACTTTTCGGTTCTCAGGATAAAATGTGACAAAGACAAATGCATCTCGTGCGGAAAATGCAAACGAGTATGTCCTATGAATGTTGACGTGACAGATAATTCTCGAAAACGAAAAAATGGAACAGAATGTATTCTATGCATGGAATGTGTTAGAAATTGCCCAAAGGATGCACTTTAGGACAGGAAAAGAGCTCCAACACTGTCATCATCGGCGGCGGGGAGCGCACTTTACCGGACTCAACCAGCGGTAGAGTTGCAGGAAATCAACCTACGGTTCGTGTAAAAATATGATGATACCGGCTATGCTTGAGTCATGAAAGGAGGTGCCCGATATGGATCAAATCAAAATTGGAAAATTCATAGCATCCTGCAGGAAGGAACAGGGCATGACTCAGGCGAGCCTTGCTGAGAAGCTCGGAATCAGTGACCGGGCAGTATCAAAATGGGAGACCGGAAAGTCAATGCCGGATTCCGGGATTATGCTGGAGCTTTGTGCTCTTCTGAAAATAAACGTCAACGAACTCCTGTCGGGCGAAAGAATTATGGCAGAAGCATATGACAAGCGGGCAGAAGAAAACCTGCTGGCGATGAGACGAGAGGTTGAAGAAAAGAACAGACAGATGCTTAGGACGGAATACTGGATCGCGTTTCCTGCCGTCATTGCCGGACTGGTCATGATGTTTGTGGCTTCATTTATAGAGATGCCAGTCTGGCTGCGAATCACACTTATCGTATTCGCTCTCGTGATGATATTTACGGTCGCTTTTATCGCAGTTGGTATTGAGCAAAAGGCCGGATACTATGAATGCCAGAATTGCCACCACAGATATGTTCCTACATACTGGCAGACAAATCTCGCTATGCATATGGGGCGGACGAGATACATGAAATGCCCAGAATGCGGAAAACGAAGCTGGCAGAGAAAAGTCCTCATCAAGGAAGATGCGGAGGTGTAGGGATATGATAGAGAACGCGCATGTCGAAACTGCATCTTTCATTTG
>OMTP01000075.1 GCA_900313955.1 uncultured Lachnospiraceae bacterium
TGGGAAAGCACTTCCGGAGTGGACCTATAGGGGATGTCCGCGGAGGAAGTGCTTTCCCAGGGGAGCCCTGGCTGACCCGTGAACTGTAACTCTCTCAGATCGTGGTGCGTTAAAATTATGAATTGGTAGTTGCTTTGCGCTCGTGCTTGTGATAGAATATCTCTCCGTGAGACTTTAACAACATCCTTACTGTCCACTGTACGGAAGCGGACAGTCACAAGGCCACAAGGAGGAAACTATGGCAAATTATGAACTTGCACTTGTCATCAGCGCAAAGCTGACAGACGAGGAACGCACAGCAGTTCTGGACAAGGCTAAGAAGTACATCTCCCGTCTCGGCGGCGAAGTCGGTGAGACAGAGGAGTGGGGCAAGAGAAAGCTTGCTTACGAGATCCAGAAGAACAAGGAAGCTTATTACTACTTCGTACAGTTCACTGCAGAGACATCTGTCCCGGCTGAGCTGGAGCAGGATATGAGAATCATGGACAATGTCCTTCGTTACCTCATCGTCCGCAAGGATGAGAGAGACACATTCTCTGTCGCTCCTGAGAAGGAAGAGGCACCTGCTGAGGAAGAAGTTCCGGCTACAGAGGAAGCTCCCGCTGAGGAAGCTCCGGCAGCTGAGGAAGCTCCTGCAGAAGCACCTGCTGAGGAATAAAGTGAGGAAGGACTCCCCATTAGACGGCAGGAAAGTTTGCTTTTGCTTTTGAGCAGAAAGGAAGAAAACTTATGAATAAAGTCATTTTAATGGGAAGACTGACAAGAGATCCGGAGGTCCGCTACAGCCAGGGAGCTACTCCTGTTGCTGTCGCAAGATTCTCGCTCGCGGTAGACCGCCGATTCAAGAGAGAGGGACAGCCGGAGGCGGACTTTTTCGACTGCACTGCCTTTGGCAAGACAGCCGAGTTCGCAGAGAAGTACCTGCACAAGGGCACCAAGATGGTAGTCGAGGGCAGGCTTCAGAATGACAACTACAAGAACCGCGAGGGAGTTATGATCTACAGAACTCAGATCGTGGTTGAGAACATGGAGTTCGCGGAGAGCAAGGCTGTCAGCAGTCAGAATGCAGGCGCTTACAATGCACAGGCATCCTATGGAGCTCAGTCGGCACCCGCTTACAGCGCACCGGCACCTGCCCGGCAGGCAGCACCGGCTCAGCAGGAGACAGCAGCTTCGACACCGGCAGCACCCGCACAGGAATCTGCACAGCAGGCACCGGCCGGCAATGGTGGGCAGGCATCTTCAGATGCGGCCGCGGACGGATTTATGAATATTCCCGAGGGGATTGACGAGGAGCTTCCTTTCACCTGATCGGAAGACATCCTCTTGAAAGGAGAAAAACATGGCTTTTCAGAGAAGTAATGAAGGCGGATACAGAAGAAAGGGCGGTTTCCGCAGAAGAAAGAAGGTCTGCGTATTCTGCGGCGACAAGGATCATGCGATCAGCTACAAGGATGTCAACAAGCTCAAGAGATATATCTCCGAGCGTGGTAAGATCCTTCCGAGAAGAATTACAGGCAACTGCGCTGCTCATCAGAGAGAGCTGACAACAGCCATCAAGAGAGCTCGCCATCTTGCAATTCTTCCATATGTTCAGGACTGATTCCCATAAGAATCTAGCAGTTCTGCACAATCCATGATATAATTGAACCGTTGCCGGAACATTTTTCGGCAGCGGTTCTTTTTACTATACCTCGGGCGTGGCAGGGAGAGGACTGTCGGGACATTTTCCTTGCGCGGAGCAAAAAAAGCCGGTTTCCAAAACGCGGATCGGACGTTTCGCAAAAAGGATAGGAGGGTAGTAAAGTTTCTCCGTACACGCTGTGGCCGCATTTTCATAAGGCTGCTGTGATATATAAACTATGCATGAGGAGGAAATATTCATGGATGCCATCACGATTGGAGAGATTCTGATTGACTTTATCCCGGGCACAGAGGAGGCCAGCTACATTAGGAATCCGGGCGGAGGTCCGGCCAATGCAGCCGTCGCCATGGCCAAGAATGGCCTCGATGTCGGCATGTACACCCGCATGGGCAATGACGACTTTGGACGCTTCCTGACGAAGACCATGGCAGACTACGGCGTCAAGATCCTGACGCCGGAACTCACGGATGAGGCGGTCACAACCATGGCTTTCGTCACCCTGTATCCGGGCGGCGAGCGCACATTTACTTTCGCCAGAAAGCCGGGCGCTGATATGCTTCTCAAGAGGGAGGATATCAAAGACGAGGATCTGGAGAACACAAGACTTCTGCACGCGTCTTCATTTTCCATGTCCGCAGGACCGGAGGCAGAGGCGACAGTCTATGCCATCAAGAAGGCGCATGAAATGGGCAAACTTGTCGCATTTGACATCAACTACAGAAATGTGGTATGGAATGATGATAAGAACGCCTGCGCAGAGGCTGTGAAGGGGATCCTCCCCTATGTGGATCTTCTCAAGATCTCCGATGAGGAGGTTGATATGATCGGCGGCCGCGACAATGTCTTCCATGTGATGAAGGAGTATGGCATCACGGCTGTGGTCGAGACCATGGGCGGAGACGGTGCAGCATGCTACTTTAACGGCGAGAGAATTACGGTTCCGGGCCGCAAGGCTGTTCCGGTTGACGCAACAGGCTGCGGCGATGCCTTCTGGGGCGGTTTTCTGGCGAGCGTTCTCGACCAGGGCGTCGCAAAGACGGGCGACATCACCATCGATATCCTGAAGAAGGCCATTGCCTACGGCAATGTTGGCGGCTGGTGCTGCATTCAGGTCAAGGGCGGCATGAAGGCTCTTCCGACCAAGGCCCAGATCGAGGAAGTCCTCGCCAAGGACGAATAAACGCATTTTCTGACTGCCCATCTGCTGCCTGTTCGGGCGGCGGATGGGGCAAGTGCATTTTTATAAAGGAAGACAAGAAGGGTCATGAAAGATACGAAGCTGACGGGACAATTGAAGAATTCTCTGCACTGGCCACTCATCTACACATGTATCTGGGCAGCACTGATTGTGATCCTTTTTCCGCTAGCGGGAGTGAAAGCCGGGTTCGTGGGACTCGGCTTTTTCGCTATTCAGCTGATCATGTCGATGTTTCTCCTGAAGAAGAGCGAGCCCCAGCTGCTCGGCGCCATGATCACATTTGCCAATCGCTATGGTAAGGTGCAGGAGAAGCTCTTACAGGACTTTAAGATTCCTTATGCCCTTCTCGACAAAAAAGGCAACTTTCTCTGGATGAATGAGGAATTCATCAGGATTTCCGGCCGGGAGAGGAGTTACCACCGCCATATCTCGACGATCTTTGAAAATGTCCAGCAGACGGATCTGCCTCTCGATGAGGAGCAGGCCGAGTACAGCGTGACGAGCGAAAGCAAGACCTACCGCATGATCATGCAGCGGGTCGAGACGGCCGATCTTCTTGTGACGGAGGAAATGCCTCTGTCCCTCACGGAGGAAGAGGACTTTTTCATTGCGGTCACCTTGTTCGATGAGACGGAACTTGTCGGTATGCGCAAGGAGCGCGAGGAAGATCAGATGGTCGTCGGCTATCTGACTCTGGACAACTACGATGAGGTTCTTGAGGGAGTCGAGGACGTCCGCAAGTCTCTGCTCGTCGCACTGGTCGAGAGAAAGATCAACAAGTATTTTGCCTCCGTGGACGCAGTCGTCAAGAAGCTCAACCATGACCGCTATTTTTTCTTTATGAGGAAAAAATCTCTCGACGAGCTTGAGAAAAATAAGTTTGCCCTGCTCGACGAGGTCAAGACGGTCAGTATTGGAAATGAGATGGCCATGACGATCTCTGCAGGCATCGGTCTGGGCGGGGACAGTTTCTTGAGTAACTCGGACGCTGCCCGGGTGGCTATGGATCTTGCCCTGGGCCGCGGCGGCGACCAGGTGGTGGTCAAGGATGGCTACCGGACCCGCTTCTATGGAGGCAAGACGGAGTCGGCCGAGAAGATCACCCGCGTCAAAGCCCGCGTCAAGGCGCAGGCCCTGAAGGAGATCCTGACCGGCAAGAACCGGGTCGTCATCATGGGTCACAAGATCAGTGACATCGACTCGATCGGCGCGGCCATCGGTCTCTACCGGGCTGCCCAGAGTATCGGCAAGCCCGCCTCGATCGTGGCGGATGATGTGGCCGAGTCGGTAAGGCCGGTCATCGACGGCTTCCGCGACAAAAAGGGAGCGGATCCTGAGATGTTCGTCGACCGTCGCCGTGCCAAGGAGCTCACGAACGCCGACACGGCCCTCATCATTGTCGATACCAACAGGGCCAGCTACACGGCCTGCAAGGAGCTTCTGCATCTGACGACTTCGATCGTCGTCTTCGACCATCACAGGCAGGGGGTCGACCGCATCGACAATGCGGTGCTCTCTTACATCGAGCCCTATGCATCGAGCGCCTGCGAGATGGTCGCCGAGGTACTGCAGTACTTCGATGAGTCTCTGCGCCTCAAGAGCAATGAGGCGGATGCTATGTACGCCGGTATTGTTGTCGATACGAACGGCTTTATCACGAGGACAGGCGTGCGCACATTTGAGGCGGCGGCCTACCTGAGGAGAAGCGGCGCCGACATCACACGCGTGAGGAAGATGTTCCGCGACGAGCCGGAGGACCTGCGCGCCCGCGCCAAGGCGATCGCGGATGCAGAGCTCTTTCAAAATGAGTATGCGATCTCCATCTGTCCCAGTGAGGGAACGAGCCAGCCCACGGTTGTCGCCGCGCAGGCTGCCAATGAGCTTCTTAATGTGAAGAATGTCAAGGCCTCTTTTGTCCTCACAAGTTACAATGATCAGATCTACATCAGTGCCCGCGCCATCGATGAGGTCAATGTCCAGCTGATCATGGAGCGCCTGGGCGGCGGCGGACATCTCAATATCGCCGGAGCGCAGCTGCAGGAGTACACGATTGACGAGGCCGTCGAACTTCTCAAAAACACGATCATTGAGATGCACAATGACGGGGATCTGTGAGAAAGAGTAACTATGCAGGAGGGCACTTTTGCTTCGAGAAAAATATGCCCTCCTCGGCTCAAAAGAAGGCCTGATCGATGACGAAGGTTCGCTCGCAAGGA
>OMTP01000249.1 GCA_900313955.1 uncultured Lachnospiraceae bacterium
TATGGTTAAAAATCCGTATACCCGATACATATGTACAGAAATCTAAATGATTGTGACTAAGTGAAGGAAGAAGGCCTTTGTGCGAAGCACCGAAGTGACCCACCCGTGAACAGTAACTTTGAGCCAGGTTACTGTTCACTCGTCCGTCACCAGGCGCCTTTCGGAAAGCACTTCCGGAGTGGACCTTTGAGGGGATGTCCGCAGAGGAAATGTTTTCTGAAGGGCATCCAGGCTGACCCGTGAACAGTATCTGAGCCAATGTTAAAGCTCTCTGCCTGCTCGAAACAGGTAAGGTAGACGAACCTGACAGAATCATAAAGGTGCCTGCCAGCAGACAATTTAAGAAAAATTGTAACTGCTCAGGAGGGCACTTTTGCTTCGAGAAAAACATTTTACACTCCGTTTCGGTCGGCTGCTCTTCGAACGTCCACTTGACGTTCAGCGCCCTCCTCGGCTCAAAAGAAGGCCTGATCGATGACAAAGGTTCGCTCGCAAGGACAATTCGCCGCTGAGGACATGTTTTTCCCTCCGCAAAGAGCCCGTCCTGAACAGTTACGAAAAATTTCACTTGTCCGGTAACAGGCACCTGTGAGTCAGGTCTCGTAGGCGAAGGGAGTGGCCTTGGTCCACTTGTCAAATTCCTCGTCGGTCGCGCTCACGTAATGGGTGCCCTCCACATGGTGGCTGGTGCCCTTGGTGTAGTCGATGCCGGAGGTCTTGTAGTCGTACTTCTCGACCGACCTTCTCTTCTCCACGATCGGATTGGGGGAAGGAATGGCCGAGAGGAGCGAACGCGTGTAGGGATGGATCGGGTGGCTGAAGATTTCATCCGTCGTGCCGGTCTCAAGGAGGTGCCCCAGATGGAGGACACCGATGCGGTCAGAGATATACTTGACCATAGACAAATCGTGGGCAATGAAGAGATAGGCAGTCCCTGTCTCGTCCTGAATATCCTTCATGAGATTGACGACTTGCGCCTGAATCGACACATCAAGAGCCGAAATACACTCATCCGCTATGATAAGTTTGGGGTTCATAATGAGGGCGCGGGCAATGCCGACACGCTGTCTCTGGCCGCCCGAGAACTGGTGGGGATAGCGGTCCGCATGCTCGGGAGCCAGGCCGACTTTCCTCAGGATGGCAGCCACCTTGGCCTTGCGATCCGCGGCGTCCTTGTACATGTGGTGGACATCAAGGCCCTCGGCGATGATATCCTCCACCTTCTTGCGAGGATTGAGGGATGCCATAGGATCCTGAAAAATCATCTCCATGTCACTTCGGAGGGTGTTCTTGGCATCTTTCGACATTTTCCCGGAAATGTCCTTGCCCTCGAAAGTAATCTTGCCGGCCGTCGGGTCGTAGAGACGAATAATGTCTCTGCCGATGGTCGATTTTCCTGAGCCGGACTCGCCGACGAGACCATACGTCTCGCCCGGATAGATCTCAAAGCTCACATTATCGACTGCCTTGACCGTAAAGTCTCCGCTCGTCTTGAAATACTGCTTGAGCCCCTCAACCTTGAGAATGGGAGCATTACTTTCCGTCGTTGCCATATTTCTCAGCTCCTTTCTTCATTCTCTCAAGTCTTGCTTTAAGCTCCTTGGGCATTTCCACCCTGGGAGCACGGGGATCGAGAAGCCAGGTCGCCGCGTAGTGGGTATCCGTAACCTTGAACATAGGCGGCTCCGCCTTGTCATCGATCTCAAGCGCATAGCGATTTCTGGGGGCAAAAGCATCCCCCTTGGGCTCATGCAGCAGGTTTGGCGGAGATCCCGGAATCGAATAGAGACGGTCGTCGTCCGTCTCCAGATCCGGCATAGCCGACAGAAGTCCCCACGTGTATGGATGGCGCGGATCATAGAAGATCTCGTTGATCGTTCCCTTCTCAATGATCTTGCCGGCGTACATGACATTGACATAGTCGGCGACCTTGGCGACAACACCCAGATCATGCGTGATATAGATGACGGAGATGCCTCTCTCCCTCTGCAGCTTCTTGATAAGCTCAAGGATTCTTGCCTGAATGGTCACGTCAAGGGCCGTCGTCGGTTCATCACAGATAAGGAGCTGCGGGTCGCAGGCCAGAGCGATGGCGATGACAACTCTCTGCCGCATACCGCCGGACAGCTGATGCGGGTAGTTCTTCATGCGGGCCTCAGGGCTCTCTATACCGACCTCCGTCAGGAGTTCCAGCGCCTTCTTGTAAGCCAGTTCCCTGGGGGTCTTGTAGTGCCACATCATGCCCTCCATGATCTGCTTGCCGATGGTCATGGTCGGGTCAAGAGAAGTCATCGGATCCTGGAAGACCATGGCGATCTGACGGCCGTTGATATTCTGGCGGATCCATTTTTTGTTCTGCTCGAGAATATTGACGCTTTTCTTATTTCCCTCAATATCCGTGTAATTGTAAGTAATTGTGCCGCTGTTCACAACGGCATTTTTATCAAGGATGCCCATCGACGCTTTCATTGTGACGGACTTACCTGATCCGGACTCTCCGACGATGGCGACTGTCTCGCCCTTGTGAACGTCGATATTGACGCCGCGGATGGCGTGGACGGAGCCTGCGCTCGTCCGGAAAGAGATGTCCAGGTCCTTGATGGACAGGATTAAATTCTTATCTTCCATGTGCGACTCACTCCTTAATCTTTGGATCCAGCGCCTCGCGCAGTCCATCGGCAATCAGGTTGAAGGACAGCATGAGAAGTGCCATGACAATAATCGGCGGGATGATCTGATAGGGATGGGTCGTGAAGCTGTTGTATCCCTCGGAGATAAGGGAACCCAGAGAGCACTGCGGCACCGGGATGCCAAGACCTACGAAGGACAGGAAAGCTTCTGTGAAAATGGCCGTCGGAATCGAGAACATAACCTGTGTGATAATCGGTCCGATGATGTTGGGCAGAATCTCTTTGAAAATGATGAAAAATGAGCCCGCATCCAGTGTCTTGGAGGCAAGGACAAACTCCTGCTCCTTGAGCTTGAGCATCTCCGCGCGGGCGATGCGGGCCATGCCAATCCACTCGGTCAGCATGAGCGCGAAAATGATGGTGATCATGCCCGGCTTCAGGATAAGAAGCAAAAGTGTGACAACGACAAGTCTCGGGATGCCGTTGGCAACCTCGAGGATTCGCTGCATGATCATATCTGTCCTGCCGCCGAAATAGCCCGAGATCAGTCCATAGGACATGCCGATGACCATATCGATGATCGCAGCAGCAACTGCAATGATCAGGGAGACACGTGCACCCGTCCAGGTTCTGGTGAAGATGTCGCGGCCGTACTTGTCCGTGCCGAACCAGTAGAAAGTACTGTAGAGCTTATTCTGGGCATAGCCGTTGACCGTCTTTGTTCCTGTGCTTGTCACCATTGTCTCGTGGCCGTCAAAGATTCCCAGATTCTCAATGCCTGGAATTCTTGGAGCCAGATTCTTGCCATTCGTCTGCTCGGCATAACCATATGGTGTCATCATAGGACCGACAATGGCGAAAACAGTAAGAATAATGACAAAGACAAGACCAACAACAGCCCCCTTATTGTGGAAGAACTTCTTCCTCACTTCTTTCCAGTAGGACTGGGCACCGAAGTTGTTGTCGATCGCAATATCGTCTGTATTGTTTTTCAGCTTAAAGTCCGCATCCGTCGGGACATAAGCCTGTGCCTGTGCTTCAGCTGCCATAATTAATCATCTCCCTTCGCAAGACGGATTCTCGGATCGATGATTCCGTAGAGTATATCGACGATCAGCATGATGAAAATGTACATCGCCGAGTAAATAAAACTGAGGGAAATGACGACGTTGTAATCATTGGACTGAATCGCATTGACGAGGAGCGAGCCGACTCCCGGGATAGCGAAAATCTTCTCAACGACAAGGGAACCTGTCATGAGGTCGACGATGAGAGGTGCCAGCACCGTGATAATGGGGATGCAGGCATTTCTCAGGGCGTGGCGGAAGATAAGAGCGGAACTCGAAAGTCCCTTGGACTCCGCAAGCAGCATGTAGTCGCTGTCCAGAACCTCTAGCATTTCCGATCTTGTGAATCGTGCGATACTTGCCATGGTGAACATGGACAGGGCGATGGACGGAAGTACAGATGACTTGCCCGCAAGATTTCCATCATAGAGCATGGGAAAGATCTTCGCGCGGAAACCGAACTGATAGCTCAGAAAGAGAGCAAAGACATAACTCGGAACAGAGACGCCGATGACGGAAATAATGGTACAGATGGTATCTACGACAGTGTCATGCATGAGAGCTGCGATGACACCTAAGACAAGCCCAATGATAGCTCCGATGAGAACAGCCTGACCACCGATGCGTATAGAGATGGGAAGGCGGGTCGCGATGAGCTGAGAGATGGGCGTATTTTTCGAAATGTTATAGCTGACACCAAAGTCTCCTGTCAGCATGTTCTTGACATAGGTGAAGAACTGCACGATGACGGGCTTGTCCAGTCCGTACTTGGCATAAAGAACTGCCTTTTGGCTTTCATTGAGTTTCTCATCGTTGAAGGGAGAACCCGGCATGAGCTGCATGAGGATGAATAACACCAGCAGGATCATGAGCAGGGTGAAAAGAGAAACCAATATTCGTTTGGCTAAGTATTTCTTCAAATCGATTCCCCCGAATGACAGTATGGGACTGCCCTTTGATCGGCAGCCCCATTGCTATTTGTGTAAATTTGTAACTGTTCAGGACGGGCTCTTTGCGGAGAGAAAAACATGTCCTCAGCGGCGAATTGTCCTTGCGAGCGAACCTTCGTCATCGATCAGGCCTTCTTTTGAGCCGAGGAGGACATGTTTTTCTCGAAGCAAAAGTGCCCTCCTGAACAGTTACGTAAATTTTTCTTTATGAAGCAGCTTTGACAGTGTCCTTATAGACTCTGTTGAGTGCCACTGGGTGGAACTCGATGCCTGTGACATTGGACTTGATGAGCTCCGCATTGCACTGCGTGTAGAGCGGGAAGATGACCGCCTGATCCATGACGATCTTCTCCGCGTCATAAAGTTTTTCCCAGCGCTTCTCAGCGTCTGTTGCCAGATCTCCGGTGACGCACTCAGCGATGATACTGTCATAATCGGAGTCAGACCACTCGCCGTAGTTGTTGGAGTTGCCTGTGACCCACATGCCGAGGTATGTCATCGGATCTGCGTAGTCCGGACCCCATCTCGTGAGACCGAGTTGGAAATTGCCGTCCTGCATATCCTGAACTCTCTGCTTCTTTGGCTCAACCTTGATCGTGATGGTGAGGCCCGGAAGTGTGTTCTGCAGCTGCTCCTGAAGGACAGTTGCAACCTTCTGCGGAGCATCATCAGCATCGACGACCATCTCCAGACTCATGGATGTCTCACCGAGTTCCTCGAGACCCTTCTTCCAGTAGTCAGCAGCCTTTGTCGCGTCAGATGCGCAGACATCACTGAACTTCTCCTGATCAGCGGAGAAATCGGATCCATCCGGACCTGTAGCAAATTCAGGCGGAACTGCTGTGTAGGTCGGGTTGGAACCATCCTTCAGGATATCGGTTGCAATGGCCTCGCGGTCAATGGCAAAAGTCATAGCGAGACGGATGTTCTGGTTGGCAAGCTCCGGAACCTTAGCCATGTTCGGGCTGACGTACCAGAGATAACCGGCACCGACTGCCTTGAACTCAGGATCGTCCTTCACCTGATCGACCTGATCACCGTTGACAAGGGTTGTATCCAGCTCGCCATTCTGATAGCTCATGAGAGCTGTCTGGGAATCCTGAATGACCTGATAGTCGAGACCAGCCAGCTTGACTCTGTCAGCATCATAGTAGTCAGCATTCTTGGTCAGATGGAACTCTGTTGCCGACGGCTCATACTTGTCGAGAACAAAAGCACCGTTACTCAGAGTTGTCTCCGGGCTTGTGCCGAATGTGTCAGCGCAGGACTCAAAGAACTTCTCGTTGATCGGATAGAAGGTCGGGAAGTACATAAGGGACAGGAAGTAGCTGACCGGTGCCTCAAGCTCAACCTTGAGGGTCTTGTCGTCAACTGCCGTGACACCCAACTCAGACTTGTCTTTCTCACCATTGATGATAGCGGCTGCATTTTTCACCTGGCCGATATCACTTAACATGTAAGCGTACTCACTTGCGACATCCGGATCAACAGCTCTCTGCCATCCGAAGACGAAATCATTTGCAGTGACCGGATCACCGTTGGACCACTTTGCATCTTTCAGCTTGAATGTCCATGTGAGTCCGTCTTCACTTGTCTCGTAGCTGTCCGCCAGAGCGTTGACAGGCTTGCCGTCCTTATCCATCTGCATAAGGCCGTCGGTATAATCTGCGATGACCTCGAAGGATGTTCCGTCGGTTGCCTGCTGCGGGTCGAGGGATTCGACCGGTGTCTCCAGCATGACCTTCAGATCCTCTGTGGAAGCTTCAGCGCTCGTCGTTGCCGCGCCCGATGCTGTAGCTTCGCTCGTTGCTGCTGTTGTGCTTGTCGTTCCGGAAGATGATGAGTCTGTGCTGTAGGCGCTGCTTCCGCAGCCCGCAAGACCAAGAGCCATCACTGCCGACAGGACGACAGACACGAATGCCTTAGATCTTCTCATTTTGAGATCCTCCCTTTGTTTTTTTTGAAAGCAAAAAAGAGCAGGCATATGAAAGCGATTTCATATGTAACCTGCTCCCTTGCAGTCTGGTACTATTATATATGCGAAAAATTTATATGTAAAGAGCTGAAACGATTTCTGTCGTGAATCTAACTATACAAGTTACAGTTCACGGGGTACCCCGGTGCGTAGCAAAAAGACCTTCCATCCGGGCGCATTCGAATTTGCGCGCCCGCTTTTGCGCGCAAATTTACTAAGTCCGGA
>OMTP01000176.1 GCA_900313955.1 uncultured Lachnospiraceae bacterium
ACTGCACTCGCCGGAATGTCGTAGTTCATGCGTTTGAGAGCCTTGTTAATTCAGGTGCCTTCTCTTCACTGAGTTTAACAAGCGCTTGCTTATGATTGTTTGTATTCCATACTCCGGCATTCATTCATGGGCTGGTCAGCGATTGACAGGCGAGTGAATGATTAGACCCGCGGGTGGATGGGAGAGTAGGAACTTGGGTTCTTATGGCAAATGTGGAAATAGATGCAGCAGACACTAAACTGTGGCTTTGCTGGAATATTAGAAAGACTCGCTTGATTGTATGCAATCGAGAGAGGAGTAGACGATGAGTTAGGGGGATAGAAAGTCATTATGAGAAAGAGAATTCTGATGGTTTGTGAAGCGTTTGGAGGTGGAGTATTCACCTACGTTTCACAGCTCTGCAACGACATGGTCGATACTTTTGATGTATATCTTGCCTATTCAATCAGACCTCAAACACCAAAGAATTATAAAGATTTTATCGATCCTAGAGTTCATCTAATTCCAGTCCAGGGATTCAGTTCTAAAGGTCTTACCAACATCTCAAATGATATCAAAGTAATTAAAAATCTGCGAGCTATTGAAGCAAAAGTTAAACCTGACGTTATCCATCTGCATTCTTCGGTTGCAGGTGGCATTGGCCGTATCGCTTTTAAAGGAAAGAGTAACACCGTTGTTTACACCCCTCATGGTTATGCTCACATCCTGATGGGAAAAGGCAAAAAGAGCCAGATGTATGGCCTGATGGAGACAATCCTTGGGAAAATGTCTAACGCTATCACTTTGACTTGCTGTGAAAGCGAAGATGAAGTGGCAGCAAAACTTACCAAGAGACACGCCTATATTGAAACGGGTGTGAATTTGAAAGACTTGTCTACATCACTCGATGATATCAAGCCCGTGAAGCATGACAAGTTTACTGTATTCACACTTGGTCGTGTCTGCACTCAGAAGCAGCCACAGTTGTTCAATAGAATTGCGGAGCTTGTTCCGGAAGCTAAGTTTGTATGGATTGGAAACGGTGAGCTGGAGAATCAGCTTACAGCACCGAATCTTGAAGTGACAGGCTGGAAGCCAAGAAAAGAAGCTCTCGCTATGGCGAAGGGAGCAGATGCATTTGTCCTTTGCTCACTTGGCGAAGCTATCGCCATGAGTTTGATTGAGAATATGTATATCAAGAAGCTAGTTCTCGTATCAAATGTTATGGGTAACAAGAGCGTAATCCATGATGGCGTCAATGGTTACGTCTGTGACAAGCCAGAAGAATATGCAAGACACATAAAGGATGCCATGAAAGAATTCCCAACAGCTTTGCCAGAACGTGCATATCAAGATGTACTTGAAATTTATAACACGGATGTAATGAAGAAAAAATATATTGACTTTTACAGTCAAATTTCTGGGGGGAGGGGTACCATATGAGTTGATTGTTGTACTTCCGTCTGTTGACTTTGCCAACTATGGGAAGGCGGTGGCCTGATGTACGATCCAGCCATTGCCCACATAGTCTATGCATCAGATGATGGATTTGCTGAGATCCTTGGAGTTTCGCTGGTATCCCTTTTTGAGAACAGTAGGGACATGAGGAAAATTCAAGTCTATATTTTGGACTCTGGAATCTCGAAATATAACTGTGAAAGAATTGAAGAAGTATGCATCAGGTATCAGCGCTCGCTTCCTGTCTGGCTTAAGGCAAGAAACATAACTGAAGAGCTTGGTATGAGAGTTGCCGCAGATCGGGGATCCTTATCCCAGTTTGCGAGGCTTTTTGTTGCCAGCGATTTGCCGGGAGGTCTTGAAAGGGTTCTGTATTTGGACTGCGACATTATATTCTGCCAATCGGTGAGCTTGCTTTGGAATCTGGATATGCATGGCAAGACAATCGCTGCTTTAAATGATGCTTTCAGCCGCCAGTATCGAGCAAATATCAACCTGGAGCCGGAAGATGTGATGTTTAACTCCGGCGTTATGCTGATTGATTTGAACCGCTGGAAACGGCAGAAGGTTGAAGAACGCCTACTGAAGTTTATTGCAATGAAGCAAGGACGGATTCAGCAGGGCGACCAGGGAGCATTAAATGCAGTATTGTCACATGATGTGTATTGCTTCAATCCAAGATTCAACTCCGTCACGATCTTCTACGACTTCACGTACCATGAGCTTTACGTGTATCGAAAGCCCGCCGGGAAGTATTACACAGAAGCGGAGATCAAGGAAGCAACAGAACATCCTGTGATCATCCATTTCACGACATCATTCCTGAGCCGCCGTCCGTGGGTTAAGGATTGTCATCACAGATACTGCGAGCTTTGGAGAAGCTATAAGGCCGAGAGTCCATGGAGGGATGAACCGTTGAGAGAGGATAATCGCCCACGGTGGAAAAAAGCTGGAATTATGGTATTCAAGATGATGCCACGGAGACTGGCGCTGTATGTCGCTGGAGCTGCGCAGGCGTATTGGAGACCATTGAAGAATAAATGGTAAAGGTTAATGAAAAAATTAGCAAAAACGCTTCTAATCAAAAAAGACGTGACTCCATTAAATAAGGTAATAGATATTATAAAATGCAGCGATTGTAACGCTGTTTCCTTTGATATATTTGATACTTTGATTAAGCGGAACATCCGTCATGCATATGATGTTTTCAGCGTGCTGGAAGATCATTATAGAAATAATTTTCATAAGGATATTCCAATATTTGAACTGAGAAAGAAAGCAGAAGTAGAGGCTAACGAAAGATCGCAGTATGAAGATGTCAATATTGATGAAATATATGCTGCGATGGAGCAGGTGTCAGATGAAGAACGACGATGGCTTCGAGATGCGGAAATTAATTTGGAATTACAGCTTTGTCAGAGAAATCGAAGAATGTTCAGCATTTATCAGTGGTGCATTCAGAATGGAAAGAGGGTGTTTATAACATCTGATATGTATCTTCCACTGGATACAGTGAAGAAGATATTAGCAAATGCCGGCTATGACGGGTATTCTAACATATATCTATCAAATGATAGAAGAGCGAGAAAGACTACAGGCTCCCTTTTCAAGATTGCTCTCCATAATGAGGGCCTGAAGGCCAATGAAGTTGTACACATTGGTGATGCATTGAAGGGCGACTATCTGACTCCTCGAAGTCTTGGAATTCATGCAGTTTTGATACCGCATGATGATATTGATACCAGATATTATAATAATAAAGTCATATCTTCGAAGAATTCGGAAATATCCATAAATTATAATATAGTAAGCTCGTTTGTGCGAAACAATGAAAATCCGATGTATAGCTTTTATGAAACAATCGGCTATGAAATTGTAGGCCCAATTCTTTATGGCTACTGCAAGTGGCTCTATAAAAAGCTGCTGAGTAATCACATCAATAAGGTGTTCTTTTTAGCAAGAGAAGGATTCATGCTGGAGAGAGCTTTTGATGCATTTCATCCGGAAGGGCTTGTCTATCATGTTATACGTGTCTCCAGAAGAGCAACAGCACTACCTCTTCTTTATAAGGCACAGAGTTTAGATGCTATTCTTACACGTATTACTGTTACACGTGCAAATTTTACTGTGCGCGATTTTCTTTATTCTTGCGAATTGGAAGAAAAGGATATTAAAAGAGTACTGAATTCTACAATCTGTAAGGAAAATGAGCACATCAGCAGTTTAAGCATTGATGCACGCGAGAATCTTTTTAGGTGCGCACAACCGTATATTATAAAAACATCAAGGCAGCAAGAGGAATATATTCGCGGTTATCTTAAACAGTTTGATTTTAGCGGAAAAATTGCAGTATGTGATGTTGGCTGGCATGGGACAATCCAAAATGCGCTACAAGATATATTTACAGAAAATGATATCTATGGATATTACATTGGAAAAAAGGAAAGACATTCAGCGGCTAGAAAGGCAAAATCTGAAGCCTTTTTGTTCACAAATAACTATAATAAATATATTTTAAGTGAAGTTATGAGTGCACCGGATTTGTTCGAATTATTCTTCCTTTCTACTGATGGATCCGCCAAAAAATATGCAAGTGATGATACAGGAAAGTGTTATTGTGTGCAGGCTGAACCAGAGCAGACAGAAGAGAGCGCCGGAGATATCATTGCATTGCAGAATGCTGCATTTAAGTTTGTGAGGGAATTCAAGAAGTTAGATCAAGAAATAGATGTTAAGATGAGTCCGTTTGTGTGTGAGGCCGCATTTAGTAGATTCATCAATCCGCCTTCATCTGATACGGTAAACCATTTAAAAGAATTTTCTTTTTTGAACGTAGAGAGCCATTCCATGTTAGCGCAACATTGCCTTGGATACTATTTATTGAAGCCAAAAAGTTTTTTGACAGAATTCCTCAATAACGGAAGTAAGTCAATCTTTTTAAAGAGTGTTTTTAAAATACCACTGCCATATATTAAGATACTTGATTTTATGAAGAAATTTGACAAGAAACAGTGAAAAGGAAAAGAACATGAAGATTGCTGTTGTTTTGTGCACGTACAATAGGCTTGACTGTCTAAAAATAGCGCTACAGAAATATGAGAAACAGACAATGCAGCCGGATTTTATGGTAATCGTTAATAATGCTAGCTCAGATGGGACAAGAGAATACTTAGACGTCTGGAAAGAGAAAAAAGCTTCTTTTAAGAAGATTATTATTCATAATGAAAAGAATACAGGAGGCTCCGGCGGGTTTTCACGCGGAGTTGAAGTAGCACTTAATCTAGACTGTGACTATATGTTCCTTGCAGATGACGATGCATATGCTGAGCCTCAGGTATTGGAGGAGCTTCACAAAGCGGATGACTATTTGAATGGGAAGGGGGCAAATGTAGCAGCGCTGTGCACAGCAATCTACAATGGGCCAGATCGCGAGCTGTCTCATCGATGCAGAATTCATCAGGGATTGTTCAACGTGAGATTTGACTGGATGCCGGGAAAGGCATATAACGGGAAGGTCTTCCAGATAGATATTTTTACTTTTGTTGGAGCATGTATTAAGAGATCCGTTGCTGAGAAAATTGGTCTTCCGAAAACACAGTACTTTATATATTACGATGATGCAGAATACTGTATGCGAATCAGACAGCATGGCGATATTTATTGTGTCCCTAGTAGCGTAATGCATCATGATATTGGCAGTGATCGTCGATCATCCTGGAAAGACTACTACGATACGCGTAATTGGATAGATCTAGTAAAAACATATTATCCAAAAAGATATGTAGTTGGAACAGCGATAAAAATGTATTTTAAGCGATGCAGCATTTTAGCAAAAATATTTAGGAATCGTAATAAGGAGCATCGTCATATGTGCTGGATTGCTATTCAGGATGGGCTGAATGGGAAGCTCGGAATCCATCCAGTTTATAAACCGGGCTCAAATATATAATCTTTAATTTTATGTTTTTGAAAGCGAGGTGATCTATCTGAGCCAACTGACCTTTTTACTTATAGCCGCTGTCATGTTACTTATATTAAGTATATTTACTTCAAACGAAGCTGTAATATCACCTCAATTTGGGTTTGCCGCGTGCTTCATTCCTGGAATTATATATGCATTTTACTATGTGGACGAATGGAATTTAAATTTATGCCGTCAGACCACAGATGTTATAATTTTAGGCATTACGGTATTTATTGGTGTATCCGCATTATTTGGGCGTCTGTACAGAACAGTTCGAATTCAGTATGCCCATTCTCAATATTCTAAAGATTTGCTTCCACAATATCCTTCGTGTTGCCTATCAGATTCGATTCCGGCTTGGAAAATGAAGCTGTTATTATTATTGGAATTAGTCAGCTTATTATTAGTGGTTGCCTTTTTGAAAAAAAACTTTGGAACAAATATCTCTGCTGCCATTTATGCCTTTCGATTAAGCAATAGAGATGTTACAGCGACTAATTATGTTTCTC
>OMTP01000087.1 GCA_900313955.1 uncultured Lachnospiraceae bacterium
GGCGCGATAAAAAAGCACTTCCGAAGTGGACCTTTGAGGGGTGGCCGCGGAGGAAGTGCTTTTTTATTGCACCTTTCCATCGGGCCCTGAACAGTTACAAAAATTCTAAATTGTCCGGTGACAGGCACCCGCAGTTCCATATGCAGCTTAATCGCCGTAGCCGTCCGGATTCCTGGTCTGCCAGTTCCAGGCGTCGCGGCACATGTCCTCGATGGTCTTCTCCGCCTTCCAGCCGAGGATCTTCTCTGCCTTGGTCGGATCAGAGTAGCAGGTCGCAATGTCGCCGGGGCGGCGGGGATCGATGACGTAGGGAAGTTCCTTGCCACAGGCCTTGTCAAATGCCTTGATGATGTCAAGGACGCTGTAGCCCACGCCTGTTCCGAGGTTAAAGATGTTGACCCCGTCAAGCTTCTCCATGCCCTTGATGGCTGCGACATGGCCCTTGGCCAGATCAACGACGTGGATGTAGTCGCGGACACCCGTGCCGTCCGGTGTCGGGTAGTCGTCCCCGAAGACATGGATCTTCTCGAGCTTGCCGCTTGCAACCTGAGCGACATAAGGAAGCAGGTTGTTGGGGATGCCCTTGGGATCCTCGCCGATGAGGCCGCTCTCATGGGCGCCGATCGGGTTGAAGTAGCGGAGCAGCATGACATTCCACTCGTGGTCAGCCTTCCAGATATCCGTCAGAATTCTCTCCTGCATGGACTTGGTTGCGCCGTAAGGATTGGTTGTCTCGCCCATCGGGCACTCCTCCGTGATCGGAACAAAAGCCGGATCGCCGTAGACAGTCGCGGAAGAGGAGAAGACGAACTTCTTGCAGTTGTGCTTTCTCATGACATCGCAGAGAGTCAGAGTCGTCTCGAGATTATTGTGGTAGTACTCAATCGGCTTTCTTGTGGACTCGCCGACCGCCTTGTAGCCTGCGAAATGGATGACCGCGTCGATGTGCTCCTTGTCAAACATATCATTTAAGGCATCGCGGTCCAGGACATCGATCTGATAGAACTTGGGACGCTTCCCGGTGATGGTCTCGATTCTGTCGACAACCAGAGCCTTGGAATTGTAGAGGTTGTCTGCGATAACAACATCATAGCCCGCATTCAGGAGCTCAACGCATGTGTGAGATCCAATAAAACCTGTACCGCCTGTCACTAAAATCTGCATTTTCTTCTCTCCTTTGAAAAATGATTTTGAAAATGATGATGAACCATGTCTTGTGACCTCAGAAAAGACACTTTTGAAAATGCTTTTTCCGAGGCAAATGTCCGCGCAGCCGTCCCCTGCGTCTGCCGCTGCCATGCCAGGCAGAAAATAGCCGGCATGGGTGAAACATCTTCTCAGGGGGCCCGGGGATAAAAATCACTCAGTCACTTCGTGGGCGCCGTCGCCGATACTGACGACATAAAAACTGGGGACAAGTCCCGTGCCTTTTGTGTAATTCCTGCCGACCTTCTCTTTAAAGGTCTCCACCGCATCGTTCTTCACGATGTTGACCGTGCAGCCGCCGAAGCCGCCGCCCGTCATGCGGGCGCCGATGGTGCCCGGCACCTTCCAGGCCTCGTCGACCAGGACATCCAGCTCGTGGCAGGAGACCTCAAAGTCATCGCGAAGGGAGACGTGGGAGCCCAGCATGAGCTTGCCGAACTCCTCAATGTGGCCGGCCTTGAGGGCGACAACGGCCTTTCTGGTGCGGTCCTCCTCGTAAACAGCGTGCTTTGCGCGGCGAAGATCAACCTCATTTCTGATCTTCCCCTTGACTTCCCCAAACTCAGCCGGAGTGAGCTCGCAGAGAGCCCTGATGTCTTTCACCTTCTGAATGTCCATAAGGGCCTCCTCGCACTCGCGGCGGCGGTCATTGTAAGCCGATCCGACCAGCTCGTGGGGCTTGTTGGAGTTGACGATGACAAGAGAAGCATCACCTAAGACGACCGGAACATGGTCATAGTCAAGTGTAGCACAATCGAGAAGAATTGCACTGTCTTTTTTGCCCATAGCCGATGCAAACTGATCCATAATGCCGCAGTTCATGCCAACAAACTGGTTCTCAGCCTTCTGGCCGAGCAGGGCATTTTTCACCTGGTCGTCCGGGAAGCCGAAGAGACCGATCATGGTCGTGCCGACCAGAACCTCGAGAGAAGCGCTGGAGGAAAGGCCCGACTTATTGGGAATGGTGCCGGTGCAGGCAAAATCAAAGCCTGTATCCGGGACAAGCCCCTCCGACATATACGCCCAGACGACGCCCTTGGCGTAGTTGGCCCAGCCGTCCTCCTTCCTGAGAACAAGATCATCAAGATCCGCCTCAATGACTCCCGTGTCTGGCAGATTGGTCGAGAAGAAGTGGATCTTACGGTCCTCTCTTCTCCTGGCGACGCCGTAGGTGCCCAGCGTCAGGGCACAGGGGAAGACATGCCCCCCATTGTAGTCGATGTGCTCGCCGATGAGGTTGACGCGACCCGGCGCAAAGAAAGTTCTGATCTCGCCCTCGCCGTAGAGCTCGAAGAATTTCTTCCTTAATGTTTCCATTACCTTTGTATCTTCCATTTCCTATATCTCCTTATACGCTCTCAATAAACTTCTGAAAATGTTCTCTTCCGACCTTCGTGTCCTTGTAGACGCCTGCGTGCTCGAGCACCCTGGAGAAGACGATGCCGATCTCGTCGCGGATGATCTGATCGATATTTTCCGCATTGATGTCGTATTTCTCCTCAATCTCCTTTGCCCACTCTGCGTGCGAGGCGATCTTCTCATTTTCCTCGATGCTCTCGCCGGCAAGCATGGCCGCTTTGAGCTCCGTCATTTCTCCCAGAAGGCGGGCAGGAAGGACCGCGAGGCCCATGACCTCGATGAGACCGATATTTTCCTTCTTGATGTGGTGCAGCTCCTGGTGGGGATGGAAGATGCCGAGCGGATACTCGTCCGTCGTGCGGTTATTGCGCAGAACCAGATCGAGCTCGTAGAGGTCGCCGCGCATGCGGGCAATTGGGGTGATGGTATTATGGGGCTGGCCGGCAGACTCGGCGAGAATGTCGACTTCCGGGTCGGAGTAGCCTCTCCATGTCTTAAGAATCCTGTCCGCGAGCTCGACCAGACGGTCCGGGCTGCTGCTGTCCAGGCGGATGACCGACATGGGCCACTCGACGATCCCCGTCGTCACATCTTCAAATCCTTTGAAAATGACCGGTTTTCTGATCTGCGCCTTTGCCATGGCGAACGTATAATTGCCTCCCTGAAAATGCTCATGCGTGAGGATAGATCCTCCGACGATGGGCAGATCGGCGTTGGACCCGACCGTGTAGTGAGGGAACATCCTGAGGAACTCGAGGAGCCTTACAAATGTCATGCGGTCGATCCGCATCGGCGTGTGCTTTCCGCTGAGGACAATGCAGTGCTCGTTGTAGTAGACATAGGGGGAGTACTGCATGTACCATGTCTCGCCCCCCAGAGTCAGGGGCAGCTGGCGTATAGTCTGGCGGGCCGGATGGTCAAGGCGGCCGGCATATCCCTCGTTCTCATGACACAAGAGGCACTTGGGGTAGCTATTCTGCTTCTTTTTGAGAGCCGCAGCGATGGCCTTTGGATCCTTCTCCGGCTTGCTCAGATTGATCGTAATGTCAAGATCGCCGTACTTTGTGGGAGCAAGCCATTTTCTGTCCTTTTTGATGCGGTAGCGGCGGATGTAGTCGGAGTCGCAGGACAGCTTGTAAAAATAATCCGTAGCTGCCTTTTTGTCATTTTCATATAAGGCGCGGAAGTGGCGCAGAAACTCGCCGGGACGCGGTGTCAGGCACCCCATAATCCTTGTGTCGAAGAGGTCGCGCGACGCCGTTCCGTCCTCGATGACGCCCCTTCTCACGGCGTCGTCCAGCAGGGTTTTGAGGATGTCCTCGAGCTCTCTTTCCTCTCCGCCCTCGGGTGTGAAATCGTAGTCCGGCTCCACTTTGAGGACGTCAAAGACGCTGTTGGCGGTAAATACGGCTTCTTCCGGGACAATGAGCTCCGTCCTCAATCCATAGGCAACGAGGGCTCTCACGGCGTCCTCTGTGACCTGCACTTCTGTCCTATCCATTTTCTTTCTTTCCTCCTTGTGCATTTCCTTACAGTTCGTTTTGTTATGCCTATAGTATGCAATAAAACGTTTTCGGAAGCAATGCACTTTCGTGTCCATTCTATGTAATTTTGTCGCACGTCATGTATAATGGAGATAAGGAGGAAAGTGCGCATGGAGGAGAGTTTTAAACAGAGCAATAAGGTGGAGAGGAAGTCACTGACCTCGCTCTCGGTGGTCAATGTGGGCAGGCAGAAGTGTACGCCGGGCTACCAGTGGGGGCCCGGCGTGAGAGACCACTACCTCATCCACTACATCAGTGAGGGCAGGGGAACCTACACGACCGGCGGGCAGACCTACCCTCTCGTGGCTGGTGACACCTTTCTGGCGACGCCCGACACCGAGATCCTCTACAGGGCCGATGAGGAAGAGCCATGGACCTACTCCTGGGTCGGATTCACCGGGACGGACGCCCCGGTGATCCTGGGGCGGACGGATTTCTCCGATACCTGTCCCGTCCTCAAAGGGATCCCCTACGGCAAAGCTCTGGAGGACCAGCTGGCCCAAATCAATGCTGCCTTTGGAAATGGCTTCCCGCATGCGGTGGAAATGGCAGGCCAGCTCTACCTCCTTCTGTCCATCATGGTGAAGAATGCATCTCACCAGAGGATCGAGGAAAAGACGAGCGGACAGGCGGAAAATGTCCGCCATGCCATCGACTACATCTCCTCGCGCTACTCCTATAACATTTCCATCGAGGAGATCGCAGCCTACGTGGGCGTGAGCCGGGGAACACTGGTCAGGCAATTCGAGGAGGAAGTGCACATTTCCCCTAAAAAATACGTAGACCGCTTTCGCATCCGCAGGGCGGCCGATTTGCTGGAAAAGACAGATCTTCCCATCGCATCAGTCGCCGCCTCTGTCGGATACGAGAGCGGCCTGTATTTCTCAAAAGTATTTAAAAAGATTATGCACGTGACTCCTTCGGCTTACCGGAAATAGCGCCTGCTTTGACGAGGGCACTGCGGAGAACCGGGCCGAGGACAACAGCGATCACGACCTTGGCGAAATCCTCGATGACAAAGGGTGTGACGCCGACAGCCAGAGCTGCGCCAAATCCCATGTGGGCGGAAACGGCCAGCCACGCCGTGCCGAGGACGTAGAGCACAAGATTGCCCAGCTCACATCCAAGGATAGCGGCCCAGGTCTTCTTTGCGAAATGATCAATAAAGTAGCCGGCGACGAAAGCACAGGGAATCCAGCCGATGATGTAGCCGCCGGTCGGACCCGCCAGCTTGCCGAAACCGCCCTGCCAGCCGGAGAAGACCGGAAGACCGACAGCACCGAGAAGCACGAAGATAAGGGACGCGATGGTCGCATTTTTCTGTCCCACCACATAGAGCAGCAAAAAGATCATCAGATTGCCGAGAGAAATGGGCACCGGCCCGATCGGAATCGAGATCGGCATGGTCACGCACAAAATGGCCGCCATGAGAGCGATGTAGACAAGGTCCCTTGTTTTTGAATCTTTCATAACGTATTCCTCCTCAAAAGAAAACCACTTGAATCACAAAAGGCAGATCCACTCTGGGATCTGCCTTTATAGTACCACATTACCGCAGGAAAATGTATGGATCTTTAGTCTGAAACCCGGAAAGCGTCGACGAAGGCTCTGGCCTCGTCGGAGGTCATGCCCTTCTTGTCGACCAGCTGCTTCTCGTACCAGTCATAGGCGCCCGCACTTGCTTCCTTAAAGGAGTCCTGATCGATGGCGTCCACGAGAGTGACCTCCATGGAGCCATCCTCCTGCCACTCCTCGATCAGCTTGTCGATGTCGCGGCGGTTGATCTCTCTCTGGTAAGCCATAGCGGTCGCAGCATTCTTGTCGATGACAGCCTTCTGCTCGTCCGTGAACTGGTTGTAGATTCTCTCGTTGATTCCCATGAAGATGCAGTCATAGTAGGCATTCCACTGAGAGAAGTACTTCTGGACATCCTGGACAGAAGCGGAGTCGATGGAGGGCTCCGGGTTCTCCTGGCCGTCGATTGTACCCTGCTGAAGGCCTGTGTAGGTCTCGGACCAGTTCATGGCCGTCGCGTTGCAGCCCCACTCCTTGTAGACCTCGGAGCAGAGATCGTTCGAGCAGATACGCATCTTGATGTCTTTGAGATCCGATACGCTGGTGATCGGATGGCGGTTGTTGGTGATCTGACGGAAGCCGTTGTCGCCGATGCCGAGCAGGTGGACGCCGTACTCGTCAAGCACCTCGGACATCTCCTCGCCGCCCTTGCCCGCGAAGGCCTTGTCGATATCATCGTAGCCGCTGAAGAGGAAGGGCAGGGAGACAACATTGAATCTCGGGTCGAAGTTGGCGTAGATCAGATTGGAATGGCAGGACACCTGCAGAGTGTCGCCATCCATAAGTCCCTGAATGCCCGCCACCTGATCGCCGTTTGTCAGCTGCTCACCGGCATAGACATCGACATGAATCTGGTTGCCCGTGGACTGTCGCATGAGCGCGTTAAAATAGTAGCCGGCCTGGGCCCATGTACAGGAGTCGCCCGGCGAGCAGGAGAAGTTCCATGTCGCTGCCGGCCAGGGATCCGAACCCGTGTACTTGGCTGCATTTTCCGCAGCGCTGTAATCCCCGGAATCCTCGTAATCGTGGTAGGTGAGGCCATTTTCTGTAATGTTCTGTACGCTCACGGTCGAAGCCTTGCTGTCGGCGTGAAGGAAGACCGTCGAGATCTGCGGGATGTAGGTCACCGTGAAGAGGACAACGAGGCAGGCCAGAATCATGGGCAGAACAGCCTTTGAGATCATGGGCAGCGTGACGCGGTAGAACTTCACGGCTTTAGCCTTGAGCGACGCCGCCTCGTCCTTGATGCGAAGTCCAAGGGCGACAAAGAGGTTGACGCCGACCGGAGGCGTGATCTGACCGATGGACAGGTTGACAGTTGCCAGAATACCGAAGGCGATGACGTTGTAGCCCAGCTGTCTTGCGACCGGGTACATAATCGGGATGAAAATGTACATGGCCGAGTTGGCGTCGATGAAGCATCCTGCAATCAGGAAGATGATGTTGCAGATGAGCAGGAAGATGATCTTATTCTGGCCGATGTTGGACAGAAGGGTCTGAGCCGTCGAGGAAATGCCGAAGAGCGTGCAGCAGTAGGAGAAGAGGGATGCGCACGCGACGATCAGCATGATGCCGCCGGAAGTCTTTGCAGATTCAATGAAAATGCGGGGCAGATCGCGGAGTTTGATCTCTTTGTAAATGCCCATGCCGACGATAAGGCCGTAGACAACGGAGACTGCTGCCGCCTCGGTCGGTGTGAAGACGCCGCCGTAAATGCCGCCCAGAATGATGACCGGAAGAAGGAGTCCCCAGAAAGCCTGCTTGAAGGCTTCCCATCGCTCCTTGCCGCTTCTCTTCTCGTGAGCTGCGTAGATGCTCTTCTTTCTGGCTTCGACCATGACGACGATGACCAGAGCGACGCCCATGAGGATGCCCGGGATGATGCCGGCCATGAACATGTCGCCGACGGAGCAGCCGACGATGGACGCGTAGACGACGAAGGCGATGGACGGCGGAATGACGATGGCGATGGAGCTGGACGCCGCCATGAGAGCCTCTGAAAAGGACGGCGAGAAGCCAGACGCAATCATGGCCGGGACAAGGACAGCGCCGAGAGCAGCCACAGTCGCCGGACCGGATCCGGAAATGGCGCCGAAGAAGCAGGCGACGATGACGCAGCAGATGGCCATGCCGCCGCGGCGGTGGCCGACCAGGGAGTCAATAAAATTGACCAGGCGCTTGGAAATGCCCGCCTCTGCCATGATATTTCCCGAAAGAACGAAGAAGGGAATAGCCAGCAGCAGGAACTTGGCGATGCCGGTGTAGGTGTTGGTCGCGATGATGCTGAAGGTGAGGCCCGAGAACTGGGGCACAAAGTGCTGGGCATAGAGAATGGCCAGCGTTGAGCTCATTCCTAAGCAGACGGCGATCGGAACGCCGATGATGAGCATGATAAAGAAAGAGATAAAAAGGACCGCAGAAATCATGATGCCTGGCCCTCCTTCTCTTCTGTCTCAAGAACCAGCTCGGCGTCTGTCTTCGTCTGATAGTCGATGCAGTTCTCGATAAAATGCAGGCACAAAGAGATGCCTCCGACCACGACAAAGCCCCAAAACCATGCCTTGTGAATATGCAGGATCGGGGTCATCGTCTCATCAGCGATAATTCTGCCGATGCCCTCGATCGTGAGAATGACTGAATAGATGAGGCAGATGACGGTCGACGCCAGATTGAGCCCCCTCTTCCCCCTGGGTTTTGCCATATCCGGAACAAGCCCCAGGTTGACGAGACCTCCATCCTGTCTTGCCGCAACTCCGGCACCCAGAAGAGACAGAAGGACAAAAACAGCGACAACGATTTCTTCTGTGAATCCCCAGCTGTGCTGGAAGATCTTACGCGCTATGACATTGCCAAAGGTCAACACAAGGACCAGGAGCATGAACAGCGCGAGGACGACATTTTCAATCATGAGAACGACGCCCATACATTTCTTGTAAGCTTTCATTGGCTTACCCCTCCCATAATAAAAACTCGATCACCGGGCGGGGCAGACTGAACCATTCATGATAAGCCTTCCTGTTGACTGGTCAGCCAGAACTACCTCGAAAAAGCACTTCCTTCGCGGCTCTACGCTCCGCTTCGGTCGGCGCTCTTCGAACGTCCACTGGACGTTCAGCGCCCCCTCAAAGGTTCACTCCGGAAGGTCTTTTTTTGAGGCAGCAACTGGCTGGTGTGTGAACAGTAACACCGATCAGCCGGCCCCATTGCCGACGACTGAAAAACAGTATACCACATGTCTGCATATGTGGTATAATTTTTTCTCATACAAGGCATTCTAAATCACAAAAAAAGGTTACAGTTCACGGGTGGGTCACTTCGGCGCTTCGCACAAAGGCCTTCTTCCTTCACTTAGTAATTTTCGCCGCAAAAGCAGG
>OMTP01000086.1 GCA_900313955.1 uncultured Lachnospiraceae bacterium
CCTGCTTTTGCGGCGAAAATTACTAAGTGAAGGAAGAAGGCCTTTGTGCGAAGCGCCGAAGTGACCCACCCGTGAACAGTAACGCTTCATTTCGTATTTTTACAAAAAGAGAGTTGAGTCTTGTGAAAAAGTGCCAAAAATCATATAATGAAACTATGACAGATTTAGAAAAAAGCAGAGAGAAAATTGACCAAATTGACAGAGAGATTTCCCGCCTCTTTGAGGAGCGGCTGGATCTGACCGACGCGATCGGTCTCTACAAGGCAGAAAGGGGGCTGCCCGTCTACGATCCGGTCCGTGAAAATGAAAAACTCCTCGAGCTGGCCAAACATGCCCATCCCGACAAAGCAGACGACGTCAAAGAGCTCTTCAGCAAAATGATGGAAATCGCCCGCACAAGGGAAGACCGCATTATTGAAAATGAAAAGAAACATTGTTAAAACCATGTAAAATGCATGGTTCTTCCACCTTTCAGATGGTAAGCTAATGAAAAGTGAATTGTAACTGTTGAGGGCAGATGGAAAGTGGAGAGAAAACATGTCCACAGCGGCGAACGAAACGGAGTGGAGAGTGTTTTTTACGAAGCAGGGTCGCCTGCCAGAACAGTTGCAGTGAATTAAGAAATGGAGGTTGTTCAAATAAGATGGCAGTCACAACATTTGCAGCGATTGACATCGGCTCCTACAATGTCTCAGTCGAGATATTCGAGCTCACCAAAAAGAACGGGCTGCGGTCCCTGAATCGTGTCCGGACGGGCCTTGAGCTTGGAGCGGATACATTTGCCCTGCACAAGATCACAACAAAACGTCTGAACGAACTGACGAAAATCCTCCTTGACTACAAGGAGATTATGAAGGAGTACGGAGTCAGCGGTTACCGCGCATGCGCGAAGAGCGCTTTCCGCGAGGCCAAGAACCGCTACCTCGTCCTCGACCATATCTACAAGGCGACCGGCCTTAAGGTCGACGTTCTGTCCAACTCAGAGCAGAGATTCTTAGGCTACAAGTCCATCGCCTCCCGCGGCGAGGAATTCCAGAAGATCATCGAGAAAGGAACCGCCATTGTCGATGTCGGCGGAGGATCCGTCCAGATCTCTCTTTTCGACAAGGACGCTTTGGTGACCACCCAGAACATCCAGATCGGCTCCTTGAGAATCCGTGAGAGACTCGCCTCCTTCGATCACGAGACCGTCCACTACGACCGTCTTGTCGATCAGCTCATCAACAAGGACATCACGAATTTCAAACGCATGTATCTGAAGGACCGCAAGATCGATAACATGGTTCTTGTCGGCGATTACTTCACCAATCTCATCTTCCAGAATACATCCGACACCAACAAGATCGAGACAAAAGAGGAGTTTATGCAGTGGTACGACCACATCATCAAGTCCTCCCCCAGGGATATTGCGGACGAGCTGGGCGTCTCCACAGAGATGTCAAGCGTCCTCATCCCGACGACCGTCGTCTACAGGAAGCTCATCGAGACATTTGACTGTGAAACCATCTGGCTGCCGGGTATCCAGCTGACAGACGGTATCGCCTTTGATTACGGTGAGAAGCAGAAGATCATCAAGAGCTCCCACGACTTCGAGAAAGATATCATTTTAGCGGCAAGAAACATCGGCAAGAAGTACGCCGGCAACAAGGATCACAACGAGAAGCTGGTCGACACCGCCATGGCCATCTTCAACGTCGTGAAGAAGGACAGCATGCTGGACAATCGGGCCAAGGTTCTCCTGAAGGTCGCGTGCTACCTGCATGACTGCGGCAAATACATCACATTTGTCAATGTCGCGGAGTGTTCCTACAACATCATCATGTCGACGGAGATCATCGGCCTGTCGACGCGTGAGAGGCGCATCATCGCCAACGTTGTCAAGTACAACACCCAGGAGCTCACCTACTACCACGAGATCGGCTCGGATTATTCCCTGAGCCGCGAGGACTACATGCTGATCGCCCAGCTGGTCGCCATCATGCGCCTGGCCAACTGCCTGGACCAGAGCTATCTGCAGAAGATCGAGTCCCTGCAGATTTCCAAGAAAAATGGCGAGCTTGTCGTGACCGTCGGAACCCATCAGGATTTCACCCTGGAACGCGGCATTTTCAATGAAAATATCGACTTCTTTGAGGAGATTTACAATCTGAAGCCGGTTCTTAAGATCAAGAGGATGAGGTAAGAAAAATGTCTGAGACAATAGATTTTCGCAATCCCAAGTATTATTACAACCGCGAGCTCTCATGGCTCCTCTTTGACGGCCGCTGCCTGAGCGAGGCCAGAGACAGCAAGATCGTGCCTCTCTTTGACCGCATGAACTTCCTCGCTATCACAGCTTCCAACCTCGATGAGTTCTTCATGGTCCGCATCGCATCGCTCCTCGATCAGAAGCACGCAGGCTACAGGGGCCGCGACATCGCCGGCATGACGGCGGAAGAGCAGCTTTCCGCCCTCTTCGACAAGACCCACGACTTCGTCAAGGAGCAGTACAATACCTACAACAGATCTCTCCTTCCGGCTCTCAGCAAGGCAGGGCTTGAGATCATCCGCCACCACGAGGATCTGAATGATGCCCAGAAGGAGTATCTGGATACCTATTTCGAGGAGAACATTTACCCGGTTCTGACGCCCATGGCGCTCGACTCCTCCAGACCCTTCCCGCTCATTTTAAACAAGACGCTCAATATTGGCGCTCTGATTAAGCTCAAGGACGACAAGACGGACGCCCTGACCAAGAGAAGTGAGAAGAAGAAGGACGATCTGGATTTTGCCACGGTCCAGGTGCCGTCTGTTCTGCCGCGCGTCATCCAGCTGCCGGACGCAGAGGACGGCCACAAGGTGGTCATTTTGCTCGAAGAAGTCATTTTACGCTATATCGGCAAGCTCTTCCAGCACTATGATGTTGTCTGCGCTTATCCCTACCGTATCATGAGAAATGCCGACCTCACGATTGATGAGGAAGAGGCGGAGGATCTTCTCATCGAGATCGAGAAGCAGTTAAAGCGCCGCCAGTGGGGAGAGGTGATCCGCCTCGAGGTCCCCAAGGACATCGACGCCCGTCTCATGAAGGTTCTCAAGAAGGAGTTTAAGATCCCGGAGGAGCAGATCTATTACATCGACGGACCGCTTGACCTCACGGTCTGCGGCAAGATCATCAAGGTCGAAGGCTTCGACCAGTACAAAACGCCTCGCTACACGCCGGCTCCGGTTCCGGAATTTATGGAGACGCCCAATGTCTTCGACGCCATCAGGCAGCATGATATCCGCGTCCACCACCCCTACCAGACCTTTGATCCGGTCGTCGCTTTTGTCCAGCAGGCAGCGGTCGACCCGGATGTCCTCGCCATCAAGCAGACGCTCTACCGCGTGAGCGGCAACTCACCGATCGTCGCGGCTCTTGCCAAGGCCGCCGACAACGGCAAACAGGTCACGGTTCTTGTCGAGCTCAAGGCCCGCTTCGATGAGGAGAACAATATTGTCTGGGCCAAGAAGCTCGAGAAGGCCGGCTGCCATGTCATTTATGGTCTCTACCGCCTCAAGGTCCACAGCAAGATCACCATGGTCCTTCGCCGCGAGGAGGACGGCATCCGCCGCTATGTCCATCTGGGCACCGGCAACTACAATGACGCGACGGCCAAGATCTACACGGACCTCGGTCTCTTCACCTGCGATGAGGCGATCGGAGAGGATGCGACGGCTGTCTTCAACATGCTGTCCGGCTACTCTGAGCCCAACCGCTGGTTCAAGCTCATGGTCGCTCCGATCTGGCTCAAGAAGGGCTTCTTAAAGCTTATCCGCCGTGAGGAGGAAAATGCCAAGGCCGGCAAGCCGGCTTTTATCAAGGCAAAAATGAATTCTCTGTGCGACCCGGATATTATTGCGGCTCTCTATGAGGCGTCTCACTACGGCGTCCAGATTGATCTCCTTGTCCGCGGTATCTGCTGCCTCAAGGTCGGCATTCCGGATGTCTCTGAGAATATTCATGTACGCTCGATTGTCGGCAATTTCCTTGAGCACTCCAGAATCTTCTGGTTCCACAATGACGGCCGTGATGAGGTCTTCATGGGCTCTGCCGACTGGATGCCGAGAAATCTTGACAAGCGTGTCGAGATTGTCTTCCCGGTCGAGAATCCGGAGCTTGTTGAGGGCGTCAAGCATGTCCTTCTGACTGAGTTCGCCGACAATGTCAAGGCTCATGTCATGCAGCCGGACGGCTCCTATGTCAAGATGGACAAGCGCGGCAAGGTCCGCGTCAACTCCCAGGAGCAGTTCTGTGCGGAAGCCTGGGCCAGGGTTCCCAAGCAGCCGACCCCGATCGAAGCCCACCGCTTCATCCCCAAGGAGCCGCAGGAACTGGACGAAGAAGAATAATGCTGCTCAAGAATAGTGGTACTGCTCAAGAATAGTGGTACTGTTCAAAAATAATAGTGCTGCTCAAGAAGAATGGTGTTGCTCAAATGGTCGGCCGGAACTGCCCCGAAAAAGCAGATGGCCGACGTACGAACAGGAACAGAATACTGAGCAATCATGCGCAAAGCAGCCGGCAGGACATTCCTGCCGGCTGTTTTTGCGCAGGCGGTGGGCCTTCGCAAGGTGGCATCTGCTTTTGCGCAGGCAGCGGACCTGATTTTTAAGATGATCGTGATCTTTGGGAAAGAGCAAGCAAGCATCTTCCCCAAAATTTACCGCAGAGTTACTGTTCACGGGTGGGTCACTTCGCCGCTTCGCACAAAGGCCTTCTTCCTTCACTTAGTAATTTTCGCCGCAAAAGCAGG